>CANOCD010000148.1 GCA_947564495.1 uncultured Angelakisella sp.
TACATCATCTACAAGTGCGGTATATGCAAGTTTGAGCAGCGTGTGGATGACAAGCCCGCAACCGGCCACAAGTTCGTGTTCACGACCATCCGGCCCGCCACCTGCAAAGACGAAGGGCTGGAAAAGGGCGCGTGCGAAGTGTGTCATGAGCTTTACGGCCTCACTGGGGAGAGGGCGATCCCTGTTGACCCCGCCAACCACGTCTGCTACAAGGAGGACGGTGAGCTGGACCGTGATGTCCTGGTAAAGGGCATCGTGACCGACGCCACCTGCATCCAGAAGGGCAACATCGAATGGCTCTGCCCCGGCTGTGACGCCGTTGTGGAGAACGAGGAGACCCCTTTTGACCCGGCCAACCATATCCACGGCAACAAGCTGGAGGATACCCAAAGCTATGCCGCCACCTGTACTGTTCCCGGCAAGGAAGTCTTTGTCTGCGTGGACTGCAACAAGGTCCTCCAGGAGAAGGAGCTGCCCGCCCTGGGCCACGACTTCGGCGACTGGAAGGACAATGGCGACACCCATACCCGTGCCTGCTCCCGTGGCGACGCAACCGAGACAGCGGCCCATGGCTACGGTGATACCGTTTGGAACGCATGGACGGACAACTCCGACGGTCTGACCCAGACCCGCACCGGCATTGACACCTGCACCGTCTGCGGCCATATCGAAGGCAAGTCCGAGACCCGCACCGTCAACGCCGACTATATCGTGGAGATATACACCGTTGACGCCAACGGCAACACCGTTCCGGCGGGCACCGTCACCCTCCGTGGCAAGATCGGCGACAATGTCTCCGTTCCTGCTGACAGTCGGGTGATGGGCGGGTACACCCTGGACGAGACCCGCTCCAACCTGGACGCCGTCCTGGCGGAGAAGGACACCGTCCTGCGGGTGTACTTCAACGTGAATCCCTCCACCCCGACGCCCACGCCTACCCCCACCCCCGGCACCACCGATGACGACGATGACGACGACGATGATGATGACGAACCCTATACTCCTCCTACCGTCGTAGTCCCGGATGAACCGGTGCCTCTGGTTCCGGCTGAGGTAGGCCCCGTGGCGCCTGTGGCCCCTGTTGCTCCGGTGGCCCCCGTTGCCCCCGTGGCCCCTGTGACCCCTCCCACCATTGAGGTGGAGGACCCCGAGGTGCCTCTGGCAAACGACCCCGGGCTTTTAGCGGGTCCCCTGACCGAGGCAGGTGATGACGAGGTACCCCTGGCCCTCCGGGCCGGATGGTCCCTGGTCAACCTCCTGCTCACCATCTTCACCGCCCTGACCGCTGCCTGGCAGCTGCTCAGCCGCAAGAAGAAGGACGAGGATGAGGACGAGGAGAAGGTCCAGAACGCCCAGACCACCGAGGACGAGGAAGATAAGGACGACCGGCGCAGCCGCCTCCGTCTCCTCAGCCTGGTGCCCGCCGTGGGTTCTGTGCTGCTCTTTATCCTCAACGAGAACCTCCGCAACCCCATGGTCCTCGTCAACCGCCTCACCGTGGTCATGGTCATGATCGCCGCTGTCCAGGTCGCCCTTATGGTCCTCACCGCCCAGAGCGAAGATGACCAGGACGACCGCCAGGAGACCGCCCAGGCATGATCTGACCGCAAGTTCCCCTCCGTAAGGAGATAAGCAAAGACCCAACAGCCCGCCGGACGGAGCAGACGCTCGGTCCGGCGGGCTTCTTTGCTGGCCCGTCCCCCTTTAACAATTTACGCCCCGTATAAAACGAGAGGGTATCTCCACCCAGAAGACACCCTCTCGTCTATTCTCCCAACTGACCCTAGATACTTTCGGCGAACCTCCGGAAAGCCGCCCGGCCCTCCGGGTCGCACTTGAACACCCCGGCGTGTTCCAGCACCCGGGCAAAGACCTTGCCTACCTCCTCCCGGAGGATGCCCGTGACGTTCTCCCGGGTGAACTCGTGCCGCCCCCGGAGCTCCTCCGCCCAGTCGGCGTGCTTGGCGATGGCCTCGTCGGCCCGGAGGTCCCCCCCGGCCACCAGGGCCTCCCCCAGGGCGGCCAGCTCCCCTTTCAGCCGGGCGGGGAGCACCGCCAGGCCCATCACCTCGATGAGGCCGATGTTCTCCTTCTTGATGTGGTGCAGTTCCTGGTGGGGATGGAACACCCCCAGGGGGTACTCCGGGGTGGCACGGTTGTTCCGCAGGACCAAGTCCAGCTCGTAATCCGCCCCCCGCCGCCGGGCGATGGGGGTGATGGTGTTGTGGGGCTCCCCCTCCGTCTCGGCGAAGATGCCGACGGACTCGTCGCTGTATCCCCGCCAGGCCGTGAGGACACGGTCGGCCAGTTCCACCAGCTGCTCCCGATCCCCCCCGGTCAGGCGGATCACCGACATGGGCCAGCGGACGATCCCGGCCCTGATCCCCGGGAACCCGGGGAAGGAGAGGGGCTCCTCCAGGGGGGCACGCTCCATGGCGAAGACGTGCCTCCCCCCCTGGAAGTGGTCGTGGCTGAGGATGGACCCTCCCACGATGGGCAGGTCGGCGTTGCTCCCCACAAAGTAGTGGGGGAACCGGGTGACAAAGTCCAGCTCCTTCCGGAAGGTGGACCGGTCGATCTTCATGGGGACGTGGGCCCCGTTAAAGAGGATGCAGTGCTCGTTGTAGTACACATAGGGGGAATACTGGAAGAACCAGTCCTGGCCGTCGATGGTCACCGGGATGAGCCGGAGGTTCTGCCGGGCGGGATGGTTGAGCCGCCCGGCGTAGCCCTCGTTTTCCCGGCAGAGCTGGCACTTGGGGTAGCCGCTCTGGGGGGCCGCCTTGGCGGCGGCGATGGCCCGGGGGTCCTTTTCCGGCTTGGACAGGTTGATGGTGATGTCCAGCTCCCCGTACTCTGTAGCGGCCAGCCACTTTACATCCCGGGCGACACGGTCCCGGCGGATGTAGTTCAGGTCCTGGCTGAGGGCGTAATACCAGTCGGTGGCCTCCTGGGGGGATGCGGCCTGCCGCCGCCGGAACTCCTCCGCCACCTGGGAGGGCCGGGGGGTCAAAATCCCCATGAGCCCGGTGTCAAAGAGGTCCCGGCTGGTGATGTCCTCCCCGCAGCGGCCGGCCTCCACGGCGTGGCCGGTAAGGCGGTCCAGCAGTTCCGCCAGGGGGGCGGAGACCGCCTCCCCGCCCTCTATGTACTCGTCCTCCCCCAGGGCGGCCAGCAGGCTGTTGACAGCCCAGGTCCGGTCCGCCGGGGCGATGAGTTCCTTCTCCACGGCGTAGTCCGCCAGGGCGTCGATGGTCCGGGAAAGCTCTTGCTTGGTCATATCACAGCCCCTCCTTCATCCGATCTGGACCCCGCCAACCGGGCGGATGGTCACGACATGGCAGCTGCCCGTTCCCAGGACGGCCTCCATCCCTGCCTGGAAAGCGGAAAGCCTTGCCAGGGGGACAAAAGCCTGGGCGGTGCCGGCGAAGCCTCCCCCGTGGACCCGGACGGCGCCCTCCCCGGCCAGCAGCCGCTCCGCCAGGGCGATGGTGAAGAGCAGCTCCTGGTTTTTGGTCTGCCCGGTGGGGACCACGTTTTGCAGATAGGCAATGGAGGAAAGCCCAGACTCCCGGACCAGGCGGAAGAACCCGGCCAGGTCCCCCTCCCGGAGGGCCTGGGCCTCCTCCGCCGCCCGGCGGTTTTCGGCGTAGACGTGGAAGGCCCGGAGGACGGCCCTGTCCCCGGCGGCGGCCCGGACCTTGGGCAGCGCCGCCAGGAAGTCCTCCTCGGGGACCTCCCGGAGGACCTTCTTGCCGAAGCAGCCGCAGACGGCGGCCAGCTCCCGGGTGATGGAGGCGTACTCATCGGTAAGGTCGGCGTGGTCCGCCCCGGAATCCAGGATGCAGAGGGCGTAGCCCCCGGCGGCCAGGTCCAGGGCGATGGCCTCCACCGCCGGGTGTTCGGTGTCGGCAAAGTCGATGGCCACCACCCCTCCAACGGAGGAGGCGGTCTGGTCCATCAGCCCGCAGGGCTTGCCGAAGAAGACGTTTTCGGCGTACTGGCCGATCTGGGCGATCTCCACCGGGGTCCGCTTCCCGTCCCAGAAAAGGCGGTCCAGGATGGTGCCTACAAGCACCTCAAAGGCGGCGGAGGAGCTCAGGCCGCTCCCCCCGGGCACCGAGGAGACCAGGGCGGCGTCCAGCCCCTGATCCCCCAGGGGACAGCCCAGCTGGGCCATCCGGGCGGCCACCCCCCGGATAAGGGCGGCGGAGGTATTCTCCTCCTCCTTCTTGGGCTCCAGCTCCCGGAGGTCCACCGAGATCATGGGGTAGCCCTCCGAGGCGAAGCGGACCACGCCGGTATGGTTGGGCTTGACGGCGGCCAGGATGTCCAGATCCACCCCGGCGGCCAGCACCCGGCCCCGCTGGTGGTCGGTATGGTTGCCCCCCAGCTCGGTGCGGCCGGGGGCGCTGAACAGGTTTTCGGGGGCCTCCCCGAAGGCGGCCTCAAAGGCGGAGATGACCTTGTGGCAGCGGGCCCGGGCGGGGGCCAGGTCTGTTCCATAGAGCAGGGCCAAGGTGTCGTCCAGGTCCCCCCGGTCCAGCCGGGTTTTCAGTTCCAGTTCCATCTTTCTGATACTCCCTTTCCTTAGAAGCTGGATTCATGACCGGGGGATGCCAGATGGGCGAGGGATTTTGCTTTTGCCACGGTTGTGACGATAGCTGCGGTG
>CANOCD010000149.1 GCA_947564495.1 uncultured Angelakisella sp.
AGGGCGGTGGATTCCAAAGGCAAAGCCTTTGGTCGCCCGTCGCAACGGGCGAAACTCCCCCGTTCCCTTCCGAAGGGAGCATTTTTCTTTGCTTCTTTCTTTTTGCGATAGAAAAAGAAAGAAGAAGCCTACCGCCCTGCACGCAACTTTCCTGCAAATACGCCTTTAACGGGCGTTTTGCAACATCAGCCTCCGGCCCGGTTAAAGGCGGGGCCCGCCAGGGCCTCCGCCGTCCCCGCTAAAGGCCGCCGGAGGCGGCCCTCTTGCTGGGTTTCGATGACCGCAAGGTTGAAGGGCCCCTGCGGGGCCACCTCTCCGGTCCTTCGGGGTCCTCCGGACGTGGGCTACGCCCAACCTCCCCTTTCAGGGGAGGCCCTGGCGGGAGTGACAAGTCTGTTTTCTAACTGGGGGTTAGCGGTAAGCACACCCCTTCACGGCCAACCGCCGTAGGCGGCTCTTAGGCCGTGCCTCCCCTGAAAGGGGAGGTGTCGCCCGCAGGCGACGGAGAGGTGGGCCCCGAAGGGGCCCTACAGCCTAGCGATGACCGCCACCTCCCCCTAACCCGCCAGCCAGCACGTTCCGGATTCGGGCCCAGCCGGGCCCTGTCCGGAAGGGCAGGCGGTACAGGGCGCAAGCGAGGGGCGCTCCCGCGGCTGGGTGACGGCCAGCCCCGTTACCGGCCGCAAGTTGTCACTTCGAGAAAACGAAGCTAAGAAAGGGAAACTCTGCACCCTTTCTTAGCTTCGTTGTTTTTTCCTGCGGCCGGTTTTTATAGGCTCATTCTTTTGTCCAGCGGCCCGGCCCATACATCCGTACAAGCCGCCACCGCCTAGGGGCGTTTCGCTCCTGCGGGAGCGACCAGGGGCGTCGCCCCTGGACTCCACCGCCCTTTGAAAAAGGGCGGCCCTAAACTTTGCCTGGCCCGATTTTTACCTTGTGCTTGGCTCACCCCAGCGTCTCCGCTTGCAGCCGGTCAAACTCCGCCATGCACTCTTCCACCGTCGCCCCGCCCAGCAGCTGCCGGACCACCAGGCAGGTATTCCCCCACTGCTCCAGCTTCATACCGGCGTTGGAGGCCACCACGTAGACCCCCTCCTCGATCCGGGCGTTCAGCGGCTTCAGCGCCTCCACGCAGTCGGTCTCCACGTTCTTGGAGGGCGAGATCACCCTGTTGATCTCCGTGTAGGTCGCCAGCGCCTCGTCCGACAGGATCACGTCCAGGGTCGCCAGAGCGTCCTCCCGGTGTTCGCTGTTCGCCCCCACGGCAAACCCGGTCATGGGCATCACCGGCATCTGCCCCCGGCTGCTGGGCAGCCCCACCACCTGGAGCTCAAAGTCAGTGGCCCCGTAGGCCGTCTCGGTGTTGGCCGCCCCCCAGTAGGCCATGACGATGGGGGTCTTTTGGGCCAGGAAGTCCGGCCCCTCCCCCTCGATGGCCTCGCTCACCAGCGCCTTCTCGGCGTCGATGTACCCCTTATCCATCAGCTCCTTGAGGAACTCGAACCCCGGGCGCATATAGTCGCTGTATTTCGCCTCCCCGCTGTTCAGGGCTGCGATCTCCGCCTCGGTGTTCCCCCCGTTGTACAGGTCGGCGTAAGCCTGGGCCAGGACGAACACCTCCAGCCACCAGCGGTTGGCCCCCACCGGCGTCTCGATGTCGTTCTTCCGGAACACCTCGCAGCAGTGGAGAAATTCCTCCGGGGTGTTGGGGGGCGTCAGGTCGTACCGGCGGAACAGGTCCATGTTGAGGAACAGCCCGTAGGCCACCACCTCCTGGGGGATGGCCACCAGCTTGCCGTCCACCGTGTTGGCCACCCGGATGATCTCCCGCAGGTTCTTGGCCGATTCCAGCCCCGAAAGGTCGGCCAGCAGCCCCTCCTCCCCCAGGGCCTGGATGGTGTCCGGGTTCAGGAGGTAGATGTCGTCCATGTTGTTCCGGGCCCGGTCCAGGGCCACCTCGTCGTAGGTCCGGTCCTGGTAGTTTTCCGCCGTGTAGGTCCAGTAGGCCAGGGTGACCCCCAGCCGGTCCTCCGCCATGAGCACCGTCTGGTCAAAGGCGTTCCTCGCCACGTTTTCCAGGTTGGGGCTGGTTTTTTCCATGGGGCTGTAAAGGTTCACCGTCCGCCCCTGCTCCTGCTCCCCCTGGATCAGGTTTTTCCCCGGCTGCTCCCCGCCGCCCCCGCAGGCGGCCAGGGCCAGGGTCATCGCCGCCGCCAGGCAGGCGGACAGCAGTCTCTTTCCCCTTGTCATACGGTATCGTCCCCCGTTCTCTTGAATTGCCAGATCGCCTTCTTCAGCAGGTCGATGTCGATGGGCTTCGCCACGTGGGCGTCCATGCCGGCGTCCAGGGCCGCCTTCTCGTCCTCGGCAAAGGCGTTGGCGGTCATGGCGATGATGGGGATCGTCCCGGCGTCGGGCCGGTCCAGGGCCCGGATGGCCCGGGTGGCCTCGTAGCCGTTCATCACCGGCATCTGCACGTCCATGAGGATGGCGTCGAACTCCCCGGGGGCGGCCCCCCGGAACCGCTCCACCGCCAGCCTGCCGTTCTCGGCGATCTCGCAGACGGCCCCTTCCATCTGGAGGAGCTCCCCCAGGATCTCGGCGTTGATCTCGTTGTCCTCCGCCGCCAGGAACCGCAGCCCCTCCAGGCTGTTGGCCCCCTCCTTGGGGGGCTCCTCCTCCCGGGGCCCCGCCGTCAGCTCCTGGACCTTCTCCTGGAGGGTCGAGACGAAGAAGGGCTTTGCCAGGGTCCCGGTGTTCGCCATGGCCAGGGCCTCCTCCAGCCCTTGGGCGTCGCCTTCCGCCAGCAGCAGGAGGGGGACCTCCCCGGGGAGGCGTTCCCGCAGGGCTTTGGCGGCCCCCGGGCCGCCCTCCGGCTGCTCCCAGTCCAGCAGGGCCAGCCGGAAAGTCTCCCCGGCCTCCACCAGAGACAGGGCCTCCGGGACGCCGGCGACGGCCTCCACCCGGACCCCGGTCTCCTCCATCAGGGCAAGGACGCTCTCCTTCCCCGCCGGGTCGCCGTCCACCAGGAGCAGCCGGTCGATCCCCGCCTTTTTCCAGAACTGCCGGACAGCCAGGTCCTCGGGGACACGGAGCTCCAGCTCCACCCGGAACAGGCTCCCCTTGCCCGTCTCGCTGGTGACGTCGATGGTCCCCCCCATGAGCTCCACGATGCTCTTGGTGATGGCCATCCCCAGGCCGGTGCCCTGGACCTTGTTGGTGGTGCTGTTCTCCGCCCGGGTGAAGGCGTCGAAGATGGTGGTCAGGTACTCCGGCGTCATGCCGTAGCCGTTGTCCTCCACCTCGATGGCCAGGCGCTCGTACTGGCTGGACCGCTGGCGCAGGCCGATGATCCGAAACCAGATGCTCCCCTCCTCCTGGGTGTACTTCACCGCGTTGGAAAGGAGGTTGATGAGGATCTGGTTCAGCCGGGTCTCGTCCCCGATGAGATATTCATGGTGGATGCCGGTGACCTCCACGTGGAAGCTCTGCCCTTTGGCCTTGGCCATGGGCTGGATGATGGCGTCCACCGAGGAGACCAGGTCGCTGAGGGTGAACCGCTCCAGGTTTAAGACCACCTTGCCGCTTTCGATCTTGGAGACATCCAAAACGTCGTTGATGAGGCTGAGGAGGTGCTGGCCCGAGGCCATGATCTTTTTGGTGTACTCCCGCACCTTCACCGGGTTGTCGGCGTCCCGCTCCAGCAGGGTGGCAAAGCCCAGGACAGCGTTCATGGGGGTGCGGATGTCGTGGGACATATTGGAGAGGAAGGTGGTCTTGGAATCGCTGGCCGCCCGGGCGGCCTGGAGGGCGTGGGAGAGCTGCTGGTTGTGGAGCTCCCGCTCCGCCTCCCGTTCCAGGCGGACCCGGTTCTGCTGGCGGTGGTTCACGTAGTAGAGGAGGCAGCAGAGGAGGAAGGCCACCAGCATCACCGCCACGATGATGAAGATGGTCTGGTTGACGGTGCGCCCCTCCTGCTGGATGGCCGCAACAGGGACGTACCCCGCCAGAAAGACGGTGCCGCCGTTCACCGGCCACATATAGTTCAGCGCCCGCTCCCCCCGGATGTCGTGGTAGAAGAGGACGTTGCGCCCCTCCTCCAAAGAGGCGGCGATCTCGGCCCGGAGGCCCGGGTCCACGATGGCGTTGGCCCGGTAGAAGTCGTCCAGGTTCAGGTGCCCGGCGCTCCGCATCCCCATCCCCTTGGGCTTGAGGACGAACCGCTGGCTCACGGCGTCCATGATATAGAGGGTGGCCTTCTTTTCATAAAAGCCGTTGGGGAGGGAGCGGTCCAGGGAATCGTAGGTGTATTCGGCGTAAAGGGAGGCGATCTCCGCCCCGTCCCGGACCACCGGCGCCTTGACGGTGTAGGCCCAGGTCCCCATATAGTTGAGGTAGGACTGGGAGACGGGCAGACCCGCCACCGTCCCCCCGGCGGAAAAGTCCAGCCCCTCCTCGGTAAAGGTCTCCCCGTTGTTGGAGACCCCCTCCGTCTCCCCCGCCGGGATGAGGGAGAGCTTGACCATGGTCTGGTTCTTCTCGTAGGTCCGGATGTACTCCAGGGGGTCCTCCGCCTTGGCGGTCTCCTTGGCCACCAAAGTCTGGAACTCCACCCCGTTTTTCAGGATGGCCTCGATGGTGGCCTGGATCAGGTTGAGGCTTT
>CANOCD010000150.1 GCA_947564495.1 uncultured Angelakisella sp.
AAAAGAAAGAAGCAAAGAAAAATGCTCCCTTCGGAAGGGAACGGGGGAGTTTCGCTCCCTGCGGGGAGCGACCAGGGACGCTGTCCCTGGACTCTGCCACCTTTTGGAAAAGGTGGACGAAAACTTTGGATGGCTCGATTGATGGGCTGGGTTTTGTTCGTAAGGCGTGAGCCTTGGCTATATGGGGGGCATCCCCCCAAGAAAGGAGTTTTTGCATGAACTACGAGAGCATCAAACTGGACAAGTCCATGTACATGGGGCGGGAAGGATTCTCCGGGAGGCTGGAGGAGCTGGACCCCTCCGCCGCCTATAAGGGTACCGCCCTGGAGGGGCTGGACGCCTTCCAGCGGCAGCTGCGGCGGTTCGACATCCGGGTGGGCGGGGCACGGAGCAGCGCCATCCAGAAGTTTTTCGCTACCTCGGACAGCGCCGCCCTCTTCCCCGAGTATGTCACCCGGGCGGTGCGCCAGGGGATGGAGGAGGGGGAGGTCCTGGCCCAGCTCCTGGCCAGCCGCACCGTCATCGATTCCATGGACTACCGGACCATCGGCCTTTCCCAGCCCGCCCCCGGCCTGGAGATGCCCGAGGTGAAGGAGGGCACCGCCATCCCCGCCACCGACATCAAGCTGAAGGAGACCCTGGTGAAGCTCAAAAAGCGGGGGCGGATGCTCTCCGCCTCCTATGAGGCCATCCGGTTCCAGCGGCTGGATCTGTTCACCGTGGCCCTGCGGCAGATCGGCGGGTGCATCGCCAGGAGCCAGCTGGAGGACGCCGTGGACACCCTCATCAACGGGGACGGCAGCGAGGGCAGCGGCGCCGAGATTTTGGAGACCGCCGGGGCGGGCCTGGCCTACGGCGACCTGGTGAAGCTGTGGGAGAAGTTCGACGGCTACCGGATGGACCGCCTGCTGGCCTCCCCGGACATGGCGGCGGCGATCCTGAATCTGCCCCAGATGAGCAGTCCTGTGGCGGGGCTGAACTTCCAGGCCACCGGCCGGCTGGGGACCCCCCTGGGGGCGGTGCTGCTGAAATCCTCGGCGGTGCCCAGCGGCACTGTCATCGCCCTGGACAGCAGCTGCGCCCTGGAGATGGCGGTGGCCGGTGAGGTGACGGTGGACTACGACAAGCTCATCGACTGCCAGCTGGAGCGGGCGGCCATCACCTCCATCGCCGGGTTCGCCAAGCTGTTCCCCGACGCCGTGAAGGTGCTGACCTTGAAGAAGGCCAGCGATTCCGGCACCGAGAGCCAGGGCTGATCGGAACGAAAGAAAACAGGGCCCGGGGGTGGACCCCGGGCCGGAAAGGAGGGACGGGTTTGGAGCTGGAAAGCATCCTGGAGCGGTTCGGGCGGATGTGCGCCCTGACGCCGGAGGAGGCGGGGAGGCAGGGGGACCTGTGCGCCGCCGCCCTCCGGCAGGTGGAGGGGGAGCGGAACGGAATCCCCGGCGGGGAGGAGGAGCTGGCGGACTACGCCGCCGCTATCGCCGCCAGGCGGTTCGTGCTGCGGTGCCTCAGCACCGGCGGGGTGGTATCCATCGGGGACCCCAGGGCGGAACGGGGCGGGGCCCTGAACGCCGCCGGGACCATGGAGGCGGAGTACCGCCAGGGGGCGGCCCGGTGGCTGCGACCCCGGGGGTTCTGCTTCCGGCAGGCGGGGAAGGAGGAGGCGTCCATCCCCCCTGGGGAGGATGATCTGGCGGGGAAGGAGGGGGAGCGCGAGTGACCGAGAGGAGGGCGGCTCTGCCAGGGATGCTGGGGGAGCTCCGGGAGTTTTTGGCCCGGGGGCTGCCCGAGGCCGAGGTGACCACCGACTACCCCTTTCAGCAGCGGAGGCTCCCCCCGGACCGGGCGGTGGTCTGGCTGGGGGTGGAAAAGCTCACCGCCCGGGGCGGCGGCTTCGCCCCCTACCTGGGGGAGGAGAAAGGGACCGCCGTCCCGGTGGCGGGGCGGGAGGTGGAGGTGACCCTCCGAGTGGAGGTCCTCCACCGGCTGGACGGGAATGTCTGCCACCGGCTGTTCGGGGAGCTGTGCCAGCGGCTCCTTCTGGAGGAGGGGCGGCCCCGGGTGGGGGAGCTCTCCTGCGGCGGGGTGGCCTTTGACCGGGAGGCCGGGGCCTTCCGGCTGGTCTGCAAGGGGACGCTGCGGGGGGTGCTGGCCCAAAGCGAGGAGGGGCGGGCCCTTCGGGAGATCGTGGTGGAACGTGATGAGGGCCGGGAAGGTCCTCGGGAAGGAGCGGTGGCTTCTGGTGGAGAAGGGGCGGCCCTGGGTGGGGCTGGCCTTTGACCGGGAGGCGGGCCCTTCGGTGGATCGTGGCAGGATGAGACAGGAGGCCGGGGAGGCTCCCGGGAGGGGGCGGCGGCTTCTGGTGAAGAAGGGACGGCCCTGGGTGGGGCTGGCCTTTGGCCGGGGGGCGGGCCCTTCGGGGAATTGTGGCAGGATGAGACGGGGGCCTGGAGGGTCCCCGGGAAAAGGAGGTCGTGAAATGAGCGTGAGCAGTTACAGGCCGGGGGTGTACTCCAGCTATACCATTGCGCCTAGCTATACCGGGACCCGGGAGGCTTTGACGGTGGGGGTGCTGGGGGTCTCCCTGGGGATGGAGCAGGAGGGGCCCCAACTGGTGAGCCGGGGGGACAGCCTCAACGGGGGGACTAAGATCAGCCAGGGGGCGGAGCTGCTGTTCGGGGCCGGGCTGGGCTCCTTCTGGGCCTGCTCCCTGGGGGAGGAGGCCGGGACGGAGGCTTGGAGATCCGCCCTGGATGCTTTGGGGGAGGCGGGCTCCCCTGACCTGGTGGTGCTGGAGAACGCCGGGGCGGACATCCTGGCCATGGCCGGGGACTGGGCCCAGAAGCGGAGCGAGGATCAGCGGGAGACCTTGGTCTTTGCCGGGACCGGCGGGGACGTATCCGCCGGGGCGGCCCTGGCACAGGGGGTGAACAGCCCCCGGGTGGTCCTCTCCTTCGGGGAGGCCATCCCCCAGGGGGGACAGAGCGGGAGCCCCTTCTGGGGGGCCTTGGCCCTCTGCGCCGCCGTGGCGGTGCTGGAGGACCCCAGCGTTTCCCTCACCGGGCAGGTGATGCCGGGGCTGGAGAAGGTGACGGGGGCGGGGCACGCCCAGGTGGAGACGCTGCTGGCTGCGGGGGTCACCCCTCTCTGCCAGGCGGGGAACCGGGTGGAGGCGGTGCGGGTGCTGACCACCTGCACCTCCATCGGGGGGAACCCTGACCGGTCCTTCTCCCCCATCAACTCGGTGCTCATCATCGACTTTGTGATGAAGGCTCTGCGGCGGAGTTTGGCGGGGCTCCTCCGGGGGGCCAAGAACACCCAGACCACCCTTTCCGCCGTGGCAAGCCAGCTGACGGTGCTGCTGGGGGATTTTCTGGACCGGGGGATCATCACCGGGTTCGAGGCACCCAGGGTGACCATCCAGCCGGACGCCCCGGAGGTCTGCGTGGCCCGGGTGGCCTTTACGGCGGCCTACCTCATCAATCAGATCCAGATCAAGGCAGAAATTCAGCTGTAAGAAGGAGGGGAGACTATGGCGACTATTACCTTTCCCACGGGGAGCGACATTGCCATCGAGGTGAACGGCCAGCGGCTGGCGGTGGCCCAGAGCTACAAGGCCAGGACCACCAAGGAGAGCCGGTACGTGGAAGCCTTTGGCAGCAGGGAGCCGGTGGGGGCGGTGGACGGGCGGGTGAAGCATCTTGTGGAGCTGACCCGGGTCTGCGTCACCGGGGCGGCCATTCGGGACAAGGTGGATTTTTACGCCCTTTCCGATTTTAACGTGGTCATCGCAAAGCCCGACCGGCGGGTCATCTATTCCGGGTGCCAGTGGTCGGAGATCAGCGAGGCGGCCAGCGCCGGGGACCTGCTGTTCGAGACGGTGACCATCGCCGCCAGCAAGCGGGTGGAGGCGGCGGTTTGAGGGCCCTGGCGGGGCTCCTCCGGAGGCTGTTTGGGGCGAAGGAGGAGGAGGTCATCCGGGAGGTCCCGGAGGAAAAGCGGGGGTCCCTGGGCGGGGCGTTCCCGGAGGGGAGCGGGGCGGGGGCTCCGTCCCTCCGGGGGGAGGCGCCCCGGGGAGCGGGGGGCTCGGAGGTCCCCCTTGGGGGAGAGATGCCGGGGGGCGCTGCTGCCGGGGCGGCGGGGTTCTCCGGGATGGAGGTCCGGGGGACGGCGGAGGGCACGGGCTCTTTTTCCGGCGGGGAGCTGCCGGGGCGGGGCGGGGGCTTTGCCGTTCAGGAGGAGGTGCTGCCTTTGGGCGGGCCGCCGGAGGACGGGGCCAGGGCTTTGTCGGAGCTCCTGCGGTTTCAGCGGCGGATGGGGTCCACGGCGGGGGACTTTGGAGAGGAGGTCTTGTAGGTGCGGTTCAAGGATTACACCTTTCCTCACGAGCCGGAGCGGCTGGAGATCCGGGTGAAGAACCGGCTGGGGCTGGCCCACTGCCCGGGGTACGGGCCGGCGATCCAGGAGCTGGGGGTGGGGGAGCGGGTCATTGTTGGGGAGGGGGCGTTTTTTGGGGCCAAGGCGGGGGAGCAGTACCGGCGGCTGGAGGAGGTTTTCTTTCAGCAGACGCCGGGGTTGTTGGTACTGCCGGGGCACACGGCGGTGCAGGCGCATTTTTCCCGGCTGGGGTGGCTGGGAGAGGGGGACGGGGGGATC
>CANOCD010000151.1 GCA_947564495.1 uncultured Angelakisella sp.
CACCATCGTCACCAAACTCCTGCTCATCCCCCTGGCCATCAAGCAGCAGAAGTCCAACGTGAAGATGCAGATCATCCAGCCCAAGATGCAGGAGATCCAGCAGAAGTACAAGAACAATCCCCAGAAGATGAACGAGGAGCTCCAGGCCCTCTACGAGCGGGAAAACTACTCCATGACCGCCGGGTGCCTGCCCATGCTCATCCAGTTCCCCATCATCTTCGGTCTTTTGGACGTGATCTACCGTCCCCTCACCCACCTCCTCCGCATCTCCGGGGACACCATGACCAAGGTCACAGAGATCGCCACCGGCCTCATCGGAACCGCCGCCACCAGCGGCTACGCCCCCGAGATCGCCATCATGAACTCGGTGAAGGCGAACCCCGCCGCCTACGCCGCCCTGGGGGGCGACGTCCTGACCAAGATCCAAAGCCTGGATATGCACTTCCTGGGGCTGGACCTGTCGGTGTTCCCCAACCAGGTCATCCATTTTGGATTCAGCGGCGAGGCGATGCAGACCCTCCTCAACCCCATCATCCTCATCCCCCTGCTTTCGGGGGCCACCGCCCTGCTCATGTCCCTGGTGACGATGCGGAATACCCCCAGCGCCGGGAACGCCAACGCCAGCATGAACGCCATGATGCTGATGATGCCCCTGATGTCCCTGTGGTTCACCTTCCTGGTCCCCGCCGGCGTGGGCCTCTACTGGACCATGTCCAACGTGGTGGCCATCGGCCAGACCATGGTGATGAACCACTTCTGGAACCCCAAGGAGATCGCCGAGAAGATGAAGGCGGAGGAAGAGATCCGGAAGGAAAAGGAACGCCAGGAAAAGATCGAGGCCAAGAAACGGGCCAAGGCAGAGGGCAAGGCGGAGGAAGAAGCCGCCCTCTCCAAGAAGGAGCAGGACCGCCGCCGCCTGGCCGAGGCCAGAAGGCGCAACGCCGAGAAATACGGTGACACCTACGTGGAGGTCACCGATGACGACCTAAAATAGGATCGGGAGGTGCAGTTGTTGTGATCCAGGAAACCATCGCCACCGGCCGTGACGTCAACGCGGCCATCGACAACGGATGCTTGGAGCTGGGCATCGATCGGGAGGAGGACCTCTTTGACTTTGAGATCATCGCCCGGGAGAAGAAGGGCTTTTTAGGGCTCAAGACCTACCCCGCCAAGGTGCGGGTGTTCCGGGAGGTCCCTGACCCCAAACCGGCCCCTGTGGAGAAGCCCAAGGCCCCGGCCCCCGCCCCCAAGGCGGCGGCCCCCAAAGCCCCCGCCCCGGAGAAGAAGCCCCGGGAGGAGAAGCCCGCCGCCCCGGCCCAGCCCAAGGAGGCCCGGGAGCCCAAGGAGCAGCCCAAGCGGGAGCCCCGCCCCCCCAAGGAGAGAAAGCCCCGGGAGGACCGCCCCCGCCAGGAGAGCCGTCCCCGTCCCGAGCGGCCCGAGCGGCCCGCCCCGGAACCCCCGGCGCCCCGTCAGCCCGCCGCCCCCCGTGTGGAGGTGGAGCCCACCGACAACGTCCGGGCCCGGGTGGAGCGCAGCGCCGCCTACGTGGCGGAGATTCTGGGCATCATGGGCATCGCCGACGTAAAGGTGAGCCCCAAGTATTACGAGGATAACGTCTGCCTCCAGCTCACGGGCACCGGCCTGGGGGTCATCATCGGCCGCCGGGGGGAGACGCTGGATTCCATCCAGTACCTGAGCAGCCTGGTCGCCAACCGGGGCGAGGGGGACTATATCCGCATCAACATCGACAGCGGCAACTACCGGGAGAAGCGGGAGCGGACCCTGGAGGCCCTGGCCCGGAAGCTGGCCAATACCGCCGTGCGGACCGGAAAGTCCACCACCCTGGAGCCGATGAATCCCTACGAGCGGAGGATCATCCACGGGGCGGTTTCCCAGGTGAAGGGGGCGACTTCCTCCTCCATCGGGGTGGACCCCAACCGCCGGGTGGTCATTTCGGCCATTGACGCCCCGCCGCCCCGCCGCCAGAGCGAAAGCGGTGGCCGTGGCAGAGGGGGCCGGGATCGGGATCGTGACCGGGACCGTGGGGGCGACCGCCGGAGAGAGGGCGGCAGAGGGCCCAGACGGGATGACCGCCGGGACGACCGGAGGGGGCCGAGACCGCCCCGACCGGAGAGCGGGGCTCCCAGACCGAAGCTGGATGACGGGCCGGCGCCGGAGCGGACCTACACGCCCAAGCCGGAGCCAGTGGCGCCGCCGCCGAAGGTGGTGGAGTTCACCCAGGAGGAGCGGGAGGTCACGGAAAAGACCTCGCTGTATGGCAAGATAGAGATCTGAGCCAAGCCAAGCACAAGGTGAAAATCGAGCCAGGCAAAGTTTAGGGCCGCCCTTTTCAAAGGGCGGTAGGTCCAGGGCGACGCCCTGGTCGCCCGCCGCAGCGGGCGAAACACCCCTAGGCGGCAGCGGTCAGCAGAATGCAAAGACCGGGCCGCAGAACCAAGCCGCAGAGCCTGCAAAAACCGGGCCGCACAAAAAAACAACGAAGCTAAGAAAGGGCGCAAAGTCATCCTTTCTTAGCTTCTTTTTCTCGAAGTGACAACCTGCGGCCGGTAACGGGGCTGGCCGACACCCAGCCGCAGGAGCGTTTTTCTTCCGCCTTGTACCGTTTGACCTTCCGGACAGGGCCCGGCTGGGCCCGAATCCGGAACGTGCTGGCTGGCGGTTTAGGGGCAGGTGGCGGTGCTCCGCTAGGCTGTAGGGCCCCTGCGGGGGTCCTCCGGACGTGGGCTTCGCCCAACCTCTCCGTCACCTGCGGGCGGTCTTGCAGACGTGGGCTTCGCCCAACCTCCCCTTTCAGGGGAGGCACGGCCCAAGAGCCGCCTTCGGCGGTTGGCCGTGAGAGGTTGTACCTACCGCCAACTTTAGAACAGAAAACAAACTGATTGCCTCCGCCAGGGCCTCTCCTAACTTTCCACACATCGCCCACCAACGAAAAACGGCCTCCCACCAAGAGAGAGGCTCATTCATCCCACCCCGAAAGGAGGCGCCCCCATGCAGCTCTACCGCCTGATGGGCATCCTGGTCCTGCTCCTCCAGCGGGAAAAAACCACAACGGAACAGCTTGCGGAGCGGTTCGAGGTCTCCCCCCGGACCATCCGCCGGGACGTGGAGGCCCTCTGCCAGGCGGGGGTGCCGGTGACCACCGCCCGGGGGCGGGGCGGCGGGCTCTCCCTGGCCCCGGGCTACCGGCTGGACCCGGGCCTCTTTACCCGGGAGGAGCTGGCGGTCCTCTCCGCCGGGGCCCAGGGGATGGGGACGGTCCTCCCCAAGGAGCGGGCCCGGGCCATCCTGGACAAGCTGGGGGCCGCCCCGGGGGAGATGGCGGTGGACCTCTCCAGCTTCGACCCCAAGGGCCTCACCCGGATGATGGAACAGCTTGCCACCGCCATCCGGGAGAACCGCCTGGTCCGGTTCACCTACGCATCCCCCCGGGGGATGGGCCCCCGGCTGGCGGAACCCTGCCGGCTTTTCTACCGCCTCTCGGCCTGGTATCTCCTGGCCTACTGCCGGAAAAGGCAGGACTTCCGGACCTTCAAGCTGGCCCGGATCACCGGCCTGGAGGCGCTGGAGGAGCGGTTCCGGCCCCGGGAGGTCCCGGAGGAGAAGCTGGACTTCCGGGACTATTTCGCCGGGGAGGGCTGGACCCTCCGGGCCCTCTTCGACCCCCGGGCGGCCTGGCGGCTCATCGAGGAGTACGGGGAGGGGGCCTTCGTCCCCCAGGCCGACGGGGGGCTCCTGCTGGAGCGGAAGTTCGTCAGCTGGGAGAACCTCCTGGCCTGGGTGCTGAGTTTCGGGGAGGAGGTCCGGGTGCTGGAGCCGCAGGAGCTCCGGGAGGAGCTTCGCCGCCAGGGGGAAAAGCTGGCGGAGCGGTACAAATAGGACAAACAGCTGTCCGATTTTCCGGTGTAGAATAGGGGCGAAAAACAGCGAAAGGATGTGCGGCATATGGCAAAGATCGAATCCAGGTGCGGGCTGCTCTGCTCCGCCTGCGGGTATCGGGAACAGATGAACTGCGGGGGGTGCGTGAACATCGCCCGGCCCTTCTGGGGGGAGAGCTGCCCGGTGAAATCCTGCTGCGAGGGCCGGGGGCTGGCCCACTGCGGGGAGTGCGGGGAGTTCCCCTGCGGGCTGCTGGAGCAGTTCGCCTGGGACAAGGAGCAGGGGGACGAGGGGGAGCGCATCCGGACCTGCGAGAGATGGAAAAAGGAAGGGGGCGTGTAAGGATGGCGACCAAGCCGGAGCTGGCGGCGTATCTCTGCGACCAGATGAAGGAGGCGGGGGAGATCTCCGCCCGGAAGATGTTCGGGGAGTACGGGGTGTACTGCGACGGGAAGATCGTGGGGCTGATCTGCGACGACCAGCTTTTCATCAAGAAAACCGAGGCCGGGGCGGCGGTGGTCCCGGGGTGCGCCGAGGGGAGTCCTTACCCGGGGGCCAAGGCGCACTTTCTCATCGAGGACCCGGAGGACCGGGAGACGTTGGTGCGGCTGGTGAAGGCCACTTGGGGGGAACTGCCGGTGCCGAAGCCGAAGAAGCCTAAGCGGAGCACGAGGTAAAAATCGAGCCAGGCAAAGTTTAGGGCCGCCCTTTTCAAAGGGCGGTGGAGTCCAGAGGCGAAGC
>CANOCD010000152.1 GCA_947564495.1 uncultured Angelakisella sp.
CGAACATCTCCGTTTGTTTCTTCAATTCCTCTACAATCTCTTTATTCATATCCAATGAATTTGTAATAATATTATACCATTTTAGCAAACAAATAGCAATGATATTTCTGCCATTCCGGCACCTCATAAGTATTTGGTCATCAGCAGGGCGTCCTCCCGGGGGTCGGTGTAGAAGCCCCGGCGGCGGCCCGCCTCCTCGTAGCCCAGGGAGATGTAGAGCCGCACCGCCGCAAGGTTGCTGGGGCGGACCTCCAGGGTGAGAAAGCGCAGCCGCAGCAGGCGGCCCCGGCGCTCCAGCTCCCGGAGGAGCCCCTGGCCCACCCCGCACCGGCGGCGGTCCGGAAAGACCGCCACGTCGGTGATGTACCCCTCGTCCAGGACGTACTCCATCCCGGCGTAGCCCTCCAGGCCCTTGTAGCTTTTCAGCACCACCAGGACGTACCGGTCCGGCTGGCGGATCTCGGAGAGAAGGGCCGCCTCGCTCCGGGGATGGGGGAAGCAGACCGCCTCCAGCCGGGCGATCTCCCCGGCGTCCTCGGGGACGGCCTTGGCGATCTCCGCGATGTTGATGCTCTGGGTCAATGGGCTTCCCCCCAATCCTTGCCGACTTTGGCGTCCACCTCCATGGGGACGGCCAGGGAGACGGCGGCCTCCATCTCCTCCTTGACCAGGTCACGGACCCGCTGGGCCTCGGCCTGGGGGCACTCCACGATGAGCTCGTCGTGGACCTGGAGGATGAGCCGGGATTCCAGCTTTTCCGCCCGGAGGCGGCGGTAGACCCGGACCATGGCGATCTTGATGATGTCGGCGGCGGTGCCCTGGATGGGCATATTCATGGCCACCCGCTGGCCGAAGGCCCGGAGGTTCCGGTTGGAAGATTTGAGCTCCGGCAGATACCGCCGCCGCCCGAAGAGGGTGGAGACGTAGCCCTTCTCGGCGGCCTCCTTGACGGTGCGGTCCATGTAGTCCTTGACCCCCTGGTAGGTGCGGAGGTAGCTCTTGATATACTGGTCCGCCTCCGAGACGGTGACCCCGATGTCCTTGCTGAGGGAGTAGGCCGAGATGTCATAGACGATGCCGAAGTTTACCGCCTTGGCCCGGCTCCGCATCATGGGGGTGACGAAATCCGGGGGCATATCAAAGACCTGGGCGGCGGTGTTCCGGTGGATGTCCTCCCCGGAGAGGAAGGCCCCGATCATCTTCTCGTCCTTGGCGATGGAGGCCAGGACCCGCAGCTCGATCTGGCTGTAGTCGGCGTCCACCAGCAGGCACCCCTCCCGGGCGGGGAAGAAGCGGCGCATCCGGCTCCCCGGCTCGGTGCGGATGGGGATGTTCTGCATATTGGGCTCGGCGGAGGAGATGCGGCCGGTGCGGGTCTCGGTCTGGTTGAAGGAGGTCCTGATCCGGCTGTCCGGCCCCACGGCGTTTTTGAGCCCTTCCACATAGGTGGAAAGGAGCTTGGCGTACTTGCGGTAGTCCAGTATCTTGGAGATGATGGCGTGGTGGGGGATGAGCCCCTCCAGCACCTCGGCGTCGGTGCTGTAGCCGCTCTTGGTCTTTTTCCCCGCCGGGAGGCCCAGCTCCTCAAAGAGGAGGGTCCCCAGCTGTTTGGGGGAGTTGATGTTGAACTTGCGCCCCGCCAGGTCGTAAATTTCCCCCTCCAGGTCAGCGATGAGGCCCCGGAGCTCCGAGCCGAAGGCGGCCAGCTCCTCCTGGTCGATGAGGAAGCCGGTGAGCTCCATGGAGGCCAGCACCTGGGCCAGGGGAATTTCTACCTCGTGGAGGAGCTTTTCCTGGCCGTTGGCGGCGATCTCCCCGGCAAGGCGGCGGCAGATGGGGAGCAGCCAGGCGGCCCGGAGGGCGGCGTCGGGGAGCTCCTCCCCCTCCGGGAAGGCGGGGGAGGGGACGGCGTACTCCCCGGCAAGGCGCTGGACGGTGTACTCGGTGGAGTTGGGGCTGAGGAGATACCCCGCCAGGCGCAGGTCGAAGGCCACGGGGACGTTCTCCTCCCCCAGGGCCAGGAGGGCCTTGTGCCAGGGCTTGCTGTCCTCCAGGTACTTCTCCCCCTCCAGGCGGTTCAGGGCCAGGAGCAGCTCCTTCCCGGGGCTTTCGGCGAGCCAGACCCGCCCCGCCCGGGCCACCGCCAGACGGGCCAGGGTCTCCCCCTCCCAGTCGGCGGCCAGGGCCAGGGGGCCCTCCAAATTGGCGATCTTGGCGGGGTCGATCTCCCCGGCCAGGGCCCAGACCTCCCCACGGGGGGCGGGGGCGGACTTGGCGTCCAGGGGGGCGGCGTCGGGGTCCACCCCCAGCCGGGCGATGAGGGTGTGGAGCTCCAGGCGGCTGAGAACGGCGTAGAGGGTCCCGTGGTCCACCGGGCCCCGCTGGTAATCCCCCAGGGCGGTGGAGACGGGGGCCTCCCGGCAGATGATGCCCAGCTCCCGGCTCATGGCGGCCTGGTCTTTGCCGGCCAGGAGCTTCTTCTTCACCCCGGGGGAGGTCTCCAGGGCCTCCACGTCCTCGTAGAGGCGGGCGACGGAGCCGTACTTCTGGATGAGGGCGAAGGCGGTCTTTTCCCCGATGCCCGCCACCCCGGGGATGTTGTCCGAGCTGTCCCCCATAAGGGCTTTTGTTTCGATAAGCTGGAGGGGTTCCACCCCGTACTTTTCCCGCACCGCCTCCGGGGTCATATGGAGGTACTGGGCTCCTCCCGCCCGGGTGGCGGCCAGGATGACGGTGACCTTGTCGTCCACCAGCTGGAGGGAATCCCGGTCCCCGGTGAGGAGGAGGGCTTCCCCCCCCTGCTCCTCCACCCCCCGGGAGAGGGTCCCCAGGATGTCGTCGGCCTCGTAGCCGGGGCACTCCACCACCGGCCAGCCCAGGGCGGATAGGAGCTCCTTGACCACCGGCAGCTGCTGGGCCAGCTCCGGGGGCATCCCCTTCCGCTGGGCCTTGTAGCCGTCGTAGAGCTTGTGCCGGAAGGTGGGGGCCGGGAGGTCGAAGGCAAAGACGGTCTGGTCCGGCGCCAGGTCCTCCATGAGCTTGAGGACGATGTTGAAAAAACCGTAGACGGCGTTGGTGTACTCCCCGTTTTTGGTGGAGAGGAGCCGGATGCCGTAAAAGGCCCGGTTGAGGATGCTGTTGGAATCGACGATGAGAAATTTCATCGGGGCGGCCCTTCTTTCCTTGGTGGTATTTGATTATTATACCACAACAGAAGGGGAAATGGTAGCCATCAGACCGGGGTTTGGGGAAAAGAAAAAGGCCCCCGAAGGGGCTTGAAAATTTTACCGCAGCAGGGGCAGGCTTCCGGTGAGGCGGTCCACCTCTTTTCTGCCGCCGTGGATGGCGACCCCCAGGTAGCCAAGGCTCCTTTCCGGAATGTCCTTCAGCTTTTCGGTGAACTCGCCGTAGGTCCGGCAGCTCTGGGCGGCGTCGGAAAAATCCACCACCGTCAGCTCCCAGAACTCCGGCCGGAAAAGCCGCCGCCGCAGTTCCCCCAGGGCCTCGGCGGACGCCCGCAGCACCGGCACCGGGAACCGGATGATGCCCAAGTGGCGGTTGCCGTCCCCGTCGGTCACATCCTCCCCCACCACCTCGGGGAGCTGCCGGCCCAGGGTGACGCCCAGGATAGCCGCCGTGTTGGCGGCTACCCCCGGGGGCAGTGCCCCGTCCAGCACCACCACGCACTTTCTCGTTTCCTTTTCCATCTACCCTTCCTCCTTGTCCAGAAAAATTTCCCGGTAGGCCCCCGGGGTCAGGCCGATGAACCGGCTGAACCGGTTGGTGAAGTGGCTTTGGTCCGAAAAGCCGGCCCGCAGCGCCGCCTCGGCGGGAGGGACCCCCTCCTCCAGCAGCCGCTGGGCCTTGGCCACCCGGATATTCTCCAGAAAGCGGTAGGGGGTGATGCCCTTCTCCCGGGCGAAGGCCCGGAGCAGGGCCGCCTTGCTCAGACCCGCCGCCCGGGCCAGCTGTTCCAGGGTGACCCGCTCCTCCCAGTGCTCCTCCAAAAAGGCCCGGGCCCGCTCCACCTCCTCCCGGCAGGGCGGGAGCTCCTCCCCGAAGGGCCGCCCGTGCCGCCGTAGGAGCAGGGAGAGGAGGAGCAGCAGGCCCTCCTCCCTGCCAAGGCCCTCCCGGCCCTCCATCACCAGGCGGTGGAGGGCGGCCAGGCAGCAGGCGGCCTCCCGGTCAGCAACGACCTTGGGGGAAAAACCCGGGGGCTCCCGCTGTCCGGTGATCTCCTCCGCCAGGTCCAGCATCACCTTTTGGGGGATGTGCAGGGCCCGGTAATCCAGCCGCCCGCCCTCCTGGACGCAGGCGTGGCTCTCCCCCGGCTCCAGGAGGAGAAGGTCCCCCTCCCGGAGGGGGTACTCCCGGTTCTGGCACCAGAGCCGCCGCTCCCCTCCCTCCACCAGCCCGATGACGTAGTATTCGTGGAAGTGGTTGGGGAAGGGCCGCTCCAGCCCCCGGAAAAGGCAGGCTTCGATCTCCAGGCTGCTGTCGTGGACCACCGTCCGTGTCTCCTGTCCCACGGGCCTCCCCCCTTTCTTTCTCTATTATACCAGCACGGGCGGGGGATGGCTTGTACAATATCCTCTTTTTCGACGGCTGGGGTTTTTCCTTGAC
>CANOCD010000153.1 GCA_947564495.1 uncultured Angelakisella sp.
TGCCTCCCGCCATCCTGGGGAGGGTGATCCTTGTCATCCCTGGAAAGAGAAAAGGCCCAGGGCTCCAGGGGGCGGAAGAAGAAGCTGAACAGGTCGTCGGAGGAAAGCTCCGCCGGGGAATCGAAGCCATCCCGCTCCAGGAAGGGCCGCCCGCCAATGGCGGAGTAAGCGGCATCCATGTATTGGAGCAGTTCCTCCGGGGTCCGTTCCGCCAGGAAGTCCTCCGGGGTCTTGCCCAAAAAGACCGGCAGATCGGAACATCCCAGTCTTTCCCGTACAGGGGTGTGTTCAAAGGACAAAAACCGGACCGCCCCGTCCTTGACCTCCAGGCGCAGGGTCTCAAGACGGGTGACTTCCATGGACCGTGCCACAATGGTCGCCTGGGTGGTAATGGTCACGATGTCCCCTTCCGCCTTTGCCCCCAACAGCTCTCGGGGGACGGGCTCCCTAGGCTCACCAAAAACCGGAACGGTCAAGGTCTTTGCTGCCGGATCGTAGTTCTCCCGGTAGGCGGTTTCCTCTATTTGCAGATAGTAATATTTTCCCTTTCCAAAACAGCGGTCCAGCTGGTTGGCTATTGCCTCCAAGGGGATTTGGAAATTCCCCGGCTCTTCGTTCTTCCCGGGGTGGTAAAAATCCCGGGGTTCCATGGTTTGGAAGAAGAAATTGAGAAGATCGCTGACCGAGATCAGCCACGGGGAACTGAAGCCGTGCCACCCCCGGTAAGACGGATCGCCGACAGTGGAGTAGGCGGCGTCTATATACTGGAGCAGTTCCTCCGGGGTCCGTTCCGCCAGGAAGTCCTCCGAAGTCTGCCCCTGAAACTCCGGCAGCAGGGAATGGCCCAGGTTTTTCTCCCCCGGGGCCTCGGGTCCCTGGGAGGGCGGCTCCTCCCGGCTTTCCGGCGGGGCGGCGGGCTCCCCCGGCAGGGAGGAAAAAGCGGGCGGTCCCCCGCCGCAGGCGGAAAGAAGCAGAAGGCATAGGGACAGAAACAGGGCGGCGGCTTTTCTCACAGGGCTCCCTCCTTTTTGCATTTGAGTACCTGCCAATTATACTCTTTTCCCGGGGAAGAAGCAAGATTGAGACTTTGGGGAGAAACAGGGACTTTCCTTTTTCCCGTGGCCACCCCGCCGGCCCCGGCACGGCCTCCCCCGGGGCGTGATCCCCGGCCCGCAAAATTCTTCCTCCCCGCCCGTGATTCCCCGCCCTGTTTGTGCTATAATAAAAGCATCTGACAAAAAAAGGGAGGCCCGCCCCATGCCCCAGGAGGAGATCCCCTACACCCTCACCCGAGCCCGGCGGCGCACCCTGGCCATCCACGTCCACCCGGACGGTTCGGTGGAGGTCCGGGCGCCCCTCCGGCTGTCCCAGGTCCGTGTCCGCCAGTTCGTCGCCGAAAAGCGCCCCTGGATCGCCCAAAAACAGGCGGAGGCCCTGGCCCGCCAGGCCGCCCGCCGGGAGACCCGCCTCTCCCCCGGGGATACCGTCACCCTCCTGGGCAGGCTCTACCTCCTGGCCACCGCCGCCCCCGGGGAGCGCCCCGGCCTGGCGGGGGACCGTGTCCTCCTGCCCCCCGGGGCGGGCAAGGGGGAGACCGCCGCCGCCCTGGGCTCAGCCTGCCGTGCCCTGGGCAAGGACTTCTTCCCCGCCCGGGCGGAGGAGCTGGCCCGGCGGTGGGGGTACACCTTCCAGGGGGTCACCGTCACCGGGGCCAGGACCCGGTGGGGGAGCTGCTCCGGCAAAAACCGCCTCTCCTTCAGCTGGCGGCTCTGTTTTGCCAGCCCCCAGGGGGCGGATTACGTCATCCTCCACGAGCTGGCCCACACCCGGGAGCACAACCACTCCCCCCGCTTCTGGGCCCTGGTTGGCCAGGGGATGCCCGACTACCCCCGCCAGGAGGCGGAACTCCGGGAGCTGCAAAAACAGCTCTATCTTTTGGAACTGTGAGGGAATGCCCCATGCTCATCTCGAAATTCGACCCGGCGGAGGCCCCCTCCGGCATCGCAGAGCTGGAGGCCCGCTTTGCCGCCCCCCTGCCCGGGCCCTACAAAAAGTTTCTGCTGAACTACAACGGCGGCTGCACCCCCAAGACCCGCTTTCGCATCGGGGGCGTCTCCTCCGACCTTCGGGGATTTTTCGGCTTCGGCTCGGCCAAGCTGCCCTTCCCCGCCGGCCTGCTGGAGGACCGCCTCCCAGAGGGGCTGCTCCCCATCGCCCGGGACAGCTTCGGCAACCACATCCTCCTGGCGGTGACGGGGGAGAACAGCGGCGGCATCTATTTTGCCGACCACGAAAGGGGCGGGGCCCTCGTCCTGCTGAAAAAGGACTTCCCCGCCTTTGTCCGGGCCTGCAAAAGCGAGGTCATCCCCCCGGCGGCCAGGCGTTCCGTGGAGGAGCGCCGGGCGGACCTCATTGCCAGGGGGCGGGAGAAGGTCATCACCCCGGCCCTGATCCAAATGTGGCAGGACGAGATCGACAAGTACGGCGGCATGATCCAGGAGGAAGTTCGGATCGAGGACTGATCCCCGCCGCCGGCGGGATGGGAAGGAGAAGGCTATGGAAAACCGGGACAAGCTGTGCGTGGTGGTCCCCTGCTACAACGAGGAGGAGGTCCTGCCCGAGACGGTGCGCCGCCTGGGGGAGAAGCTCCGCTCCCTCATGGACCGGGGGCTGGTATCCCCGGAAAGCCGGATGCTCCTGGTGGATGACGGCAGCCGGGACCGGACCTGGGCCCTCATCCGGGAGTTCCACGAAAAAGAGCCCCTGGTGGAGGGGCTCAAGCTGGCCAGGAACCGGGGGCATCAGAACGCCCTTCTGGCGGGGCTCATGGAGGCCAAGGACCGGTACGACCTGACCATCTCCATGGACGCCGACCTCCAGGACGATATGGACGCCATGGACGCCATGGTGGAGCAGTACCGGGCGGGGCACGACATCGTCTACGGGGTGCGGAACAACCGGGACACCGACACCCCCTTCAAGCGGGGGACCGCCCTGGCCTTTTACCGGCTGATGAGCGCCATGGGGGCGGAGACGGTCTATAACCACGCCGACTACCGCCTCATGTCCCGCCGGGCGTTGGAGGGGCTGGCCCAATTCCGGGAGGTGAACCTTTTCCTCCGGGGAATGGTGCCCATGATCGGCTACAAGACCGCCACGGTGGAGTACCGCCGGGGGGAGCGGTTCGCCGGGGAATCCAAGTACCCTCTGGTGAAGATGCTGAACTTTGCCGCCGACGGCATCACCTCGTTGTCGGTCCGGCCCATCCGGGTGATGGCCGGGCTGGGGGCGATGCTCTTCGGGGGCGGGTGCCTCTGGCTTTTCAGCCTGCTGATCCTGTTCCTCCTGGGGAGAGGCCCGGCGGGGGTGACGGTGGCCATCGCATCCATCTGGACGGCGGCGGGGCTGAACCTCCTGGGCCTGGGGCTCATCGGGGAGTACCTGGGGAAAATTTACCTGGAGACAAAGGACCGGCCCCGGTATCTCATCGAGGAGCGTCTTGTTGGGTAGCAGCGGCGGCGGCCTCCTCCTTGGCGATCTTCAGGGCCAGGAGGCAGGCGGCCCGGGCGTCCTCCTTGGTCCCGGCGGCCACCAAAAAGCGATTGTTGTGGCAGAAGCGGATCGTCTCCAGTCCGGTAAGGGCGGAGAGCTCCTCCGCCGTTTTCCCGGCCCACTCCTGGGGGAAGGGGCATTTGAGGCCGCCCCCTTCGGGAGCGGGGACGCACTGGGCGCTCCATCCCCCCCGCTGGGAGGGGTAGACGGCGAACTTGGCGGCGCTCTTGGCGGCGAAGGGCTTCCAGGGGCAGCAGACGTCCAGGACCAGGATCTTGTCCTTCATTTTTTTCAGCCCGGCCTTGACCACCTTGTAGGCCCGGCCGGTGGCCAGGATGCAGTCCAGGCGGTTCTGCAAAATTTGCCGGGCCAGCTCCACCGCCTGGTCGAACCGCCGGTCGGGGGGATCTTCGCTGTCCCACCGGGGGTTGAAGTCGGCGATGATGTCGGGGATGACGCCGCCGCAGCCGGTGTTGTCGTCCAGGTCGATGGGCTGGACGAACCGCTCGTCCATCCGCCCGGCCTCCACCTCCCCCAGGATAGAGGGACCGAACTCCCGCCAGAGGAGGCCGAAGGCGGCGTAGGGGACGCCGTTTTCCCGCGCGGGGGCGCCGGACTGGTGGTGGTCGAACTCCCCCCAGCCGATGTCGAAGGCGAAGCCGGAGAAGTCCTCCGGGAGGGCGGGCACCCGGCGGATGGCAATATCCGGTTTCAGGATCTTCAGCAGGGCGGCGGAAAAGACATCGTCGGCGTGGAAGCGGCCGGCGTGGGTATAGGCGACATCGGGGAGTTCTCGCATAGCTGGGACTTCCTTTCATTTTGGGATGGTATTAGTATAACACAGGCGGGGGGTGGAGTGCTAGACCCTGGACGTGCACAAGGTAAAAATCGAGACAGGCAAAGTTTAGGGCCGCCCTTTTCAAAGGACTGGGCGTAGCCCACGTGCCCGAAGGGACGTAGTCCCGTTAGGGCACGGAGTCCAGGGGCGACGCCCCTGGTCGCTCCCCGCAGGGAGCGAAACTCCCCCGTTTC
>CANOCD010000154.1 GCA_947564495.1 uncultured Angelakisella sp.
CCTGGGCATCACCCTGGCCACCGACGCCTACGGCCCCGTGGCCGACAACGCCGGGGGCATCGCCCAGATGGCCGGCCTCCCCGAAGAGGTCCGGGAGCGCACCGACGCCCTGGATTCCCTGGGCAACACCACCGCCGCCACTGGCAAGGGCTTCGCCATCGGCTCCGCCTCCCTCACCGCCCTGGCCCTCCTGGTGAGCTACGTGAACATCGTCCAGGAAAAGACCGACATGGTCCTCAACTTCACCCTGACCAGCCCCGACGTGCTGGTGGGCCTCTTTGTGGGGGCCATGCTCACCTTCGTCTTCTCCGCCCTCACCATGTCCGCCGTCCAGAAGGCGGCCCAGTCGGTGGTGGTGGAGGTCCGCCGCCAGTTCCACGAGATCGGCGGCATCCTGGAAGGCCGGGCCGACCCGGACTACGCCTCCTGCGTGGCCCTCTGCGCCAAGGGCGCCCTCCATGAGATGGTGGTCCCCGCCCTCCTGGCCATCGCCGTCCCCATCATCGCCGGCCTGATCCTTGGCCCCACCGGGGTGGTCGGGGTCCTGGGCGGCGTCAGCGTCACCGGCTTCGCCATGGCGGTGTTCATGTCCAACGCCGGGGGCGCCTGGGACAACGCCAAGAAGTACATCGAATCCGGCCACCACGGCGGCAAGGGCTCGGAGCAGCACAAGTGCGCCGTTGTGGGCGACACGGTGGGGGACCCCTTCAAGGATACCTCCGGCCCCGCCCTCAACATCCTCATCAAGCTCTGCTCCACCGTCTCCATCGTGTTCTCCGGCCTGGTGGTGAGCTTCAACCTGATGAACCTTTTCTTCTAAGAAAGGAAGGTCTCCTCTATGAAAGAGTATGATCTGATGATCCTGGGCCCCGCCACCCGGGACGTGAACGTCGACTACACCGGCGCCGAGGACCGCCGGGTGGGGGGGGCGGTGACCTTCTGCACCCCGGCGGCCCAGGCTGCCGGAGCCAGGGTCTTTGCCGCCGTGAAGATCGCCCCCGAGGACAGCGACATCATCCGGGGGTTCCGGATGGACCCGGAAGACATCGCCCTCCTGCCCTCGGAGCGGACCACCCTGATGCACAACCAGTATTTCACCGCCGACCGGGAGCGGCGCAACTCCGCCTGCCAGGCCCAGTCGGGGCCAGTCCTCCCCCGGGAGGTCCCGGCGGTCCCCTGCAAGCTGTACCACCTGGCGGGGCTGCTCTACGGGGACTTCCCCAATGAGCTTCTGGAGTTTTTGAGCGGGAAGGGCCTCCTTTCCGCCGACGCCCAGGGCTTCCTCCGCCACAACGAGGGGGGCAAGATGGTCTTTCACGACTGGGCGGACAAAAAGAAGTACCTGCCCTGTTTGGACTTTCTCAAGACCGACGCCGCCGAGGCGGAGATCCTCACCGGCCTCACCGACCGGGTGGCCGCTGCCAAGCAGCTCCACGACTGGGGGGCCAAGGAGGTCCTCATCTCCCACAACGCCGAGATGCTGGCCTACGACGGCAGGGAGCTCCACACCTGCCCGGTGAAGGCCCGGAACCTTTCGGGCCGGACGGGCAGAGGGGACACCACCACCGGGGCCTACCTGGCCATGCGGGTCACCGGGGCGGGGATGGCCGAGGCCCTGCGCTACGCCACCGCCTGCGTCTCCCTGAAGATGGAGACCCCCGGGGTGTTCCAGGGGACCAAGGCCGACGTGCTGGACTACCTGAAGGAATTTTACGACTGAGAGGTGAGCCCTGTGGGAGAGTATCAGCTGGGGGTGAACGTCCCCGTCTCTGACGCCATGGGGAGCCTAAAGGGGGAGCTGGAGCGGATCGCCGCCGACGGCTGGGCCTGGGCCGAACTGAACCTGGCCGCCTGCCCCTTCCTTGTCGGGGGGCGGATGCAGCCCCCGGCGGTGGACTACGCCAAGGGGGTGATGGAAAGCGTCCCCCTCCGGTACACCGCCCACGCCTGCTACGGCCTGGACCTGCGGAAGGAGGATGACCTCCACCGCCAGGTCCTGCTCAATTCGGTGCGGGTCTGCGCCGCCCTGGGCATCCACCGGCTGAACCTCCACTTTGAGGCTTACAGCCACGACCGCCAGCAGGAGGCCCGGTGGGCCCAACGGGTCCGGGAGGCCGCCGACCTGGGCGGGGAGCTGGGGGTGGCCCTCAACGTGGAAAACGTGGAGATCGAGGATGTCCGGTACGCCCTGGAGGCTGTTGTTGCCCTGGATCACCCCAATGTGGGGATGACCCTGGACCTGGGCCACCTGTGGCTCTCGGCCAACTACTTCCACTACGACTACCTGGAGGCGGTGAAGGACTGCGCCCCCCGGGTGCGGCACCTCCACGTCAACGACAACGGCGGGGTCTTTGAGCCCATGCGCCTCACCGACTTCGACCTGTACAACACCCTGGGCCGGGGCTACCGCTTCACCTTTGACCGGGGGGACATCCACGTGGCCCCCTTCTGGGGCACCGCCCCCCTGGCCGGGGCCTTCCGCCTGCTGAAGGAGGCGGGGTACTCCGGCGTCTGGCTCTGCGAATACTACAGCAAGTCCTTCCACCCCCTCAACGGTCAGATCCGCCAGCGGGTGCTGGAGGAGATCGAAAAGGCTTAGACAGAAAAAAGCCCCCGGCGCCAAGCCGGGGGTTTCGCTTAAAGAAGGGGTCTCGGGTCAAAGCAGGGTGTACCGCCGGGCCCGGATCAGGTGGGCCATGGCCATGGAATCGCTGGGCAGGGTCTGGGTGCAGATGCCCCCCTGGGCGACGTCCTCGGTTCGATGGCAGTCGGAACCGCTGAGGCGCAGCAGGCCGAACTGGCGGGCGTACCGTTCCGCCATGCCGTTGTGGCTGTTGTGCCGGGGGTTGCAGTTGCAGACCTCCACCCCCTCCAGGTAGCAGGCGATGGCGGGGGTGCACTTGGCCCGGTAGGGATGGGCCTGGACCAGCACCGCCCCGGCGGCCCGGGCCACGGGGGCGAAGGCGGCGATGCCCATGGAGAACACCGCCTCTGGGTCGGCCAGCAGGTCCTTCCGCCAGCCGTAGAGGAGGTAGTCGTTCTCGCACTCGTCAAAGCGGAGCTCCGCCCCCCGGTAGACCTGGATGCCCAAAGGGGCGCAGGCTTCCCGGAGGCGCCGGTAGCCCTCCAGGAAGGGGCCCACCCGGTCCCCGGGACCGGCGGGGTCCAGGCCCAGGTAGTCGAAGGTGGTGCGGTTGTAGTGGTCGGTGACGATGATGCCGTTGTACCCGGCGGCCTTGTAAGCCTCGGCCAGGGCGGCGGCCTCCAGCTGGCCGCATTTGCTCACGCAGGCGGTGTGAAGGTGTGTCTCGATCTTATACATGGGGCGGACCTCCTTATACTAAGGTGACCCGGACGTCCTTTTCCTTGCAGACCTCCAGGAAGGGTTCCGGGCAGGGGGCGTCGGTGATGACCTCCTCCATCTCCTCGATGCTGCCGTAGGTCATCAGGCTCTCCTGGCCGAATTTGGCGGCGTCGGCCAGCAGATAGGCGTGGAGGCTCTGGCGGAGGGCCAGCTTTTTCAGCTCGTACTCGATGTAGGTGGAGACGTTGAGCTTCCCCCCCGGGGAGATGCCGGAGACCCCCATAAAAGCCTTGGCGAAGTGGTACCGCCCCAGGAACTCCAGGGTGCTCACGTCGGAAAGGGCGTTGGTCCGCCGGTTCAGCACCCCCGGCAGGACGATGAGCTGCACGTTGGGCCGAGGGCCCGCCTGGGTGATGACGTAGAGGCTGCCGGTGATGATGGTGACGTGCTTGCCGGGGGAAAGGCAGTCGATGAGGTGCATGGTGGTGGTGCCGGGGTCGAAGTAGAGGATGTCCCCGTCCTGGATCAGCTCCTCCGCCTTTCGGGCGATGCGCTCCTTGGCGCCGGCCCGCAGGGAGGCCCGCTGGGTGAACAGGGGGACCTCCTGCTCCTGAAGTATCCGCACCCCGCCGTAGATCTTCTCCGCCGCCCCGGTGTCCACCAGGTAGGCCACGTCGGTTCGGATGGTGTTCATCGACACCCGGAAGGTGGCCTGGAGCTCCTCCATGGTAACGGTTTTCCGCTGGGCGATCAGTGCCTGCATCTGCTTGCGCCGGGACTCTTTCATGGGGACACCGCCTTTCAACAAGACAACGATCCGAGTCTATCCCGCCGGTTTTCCTGTTCCCCGGCGGCTGGCCCAACTTCTATTTTAACACAAGTTTCGCCTTTTTGGAATACCCAAATCGAGGCGGAAAGCCGGGAAAAACGGGGTCTGGTCCAAAATCCCCGCCTCCCGGCCGGGACAGGCCCCGAGGCCCCCTGCCCGTTAAAAATTTTTCGTAAATCTTGCCCCATATTTGCGGGAGACGGGGCGGCGTTTCCGAAAATCTATCCCGAAAATTTCGCCCCGTATGGCTCCCGTTTGGACAGGGGGGCCGGTTTTTTCCCGTTAGATGGAGTTTTTTCCCCTTTTCCGCCGGAAACCCTTGCGCTTTGTCCGGCGGCGGATTATAATAGCTTAACGAAAATTTAATCAGTTTTTTTCGCTTGGAGGGATCACGATGAAAAACGTCACCATCAAGG
>CANOCD010000155.1 GCA_947564495.1 uncultured Angelakisella sp.
TGGACCCTACCGCCCTTTGAAAAGGGCGGCCCTAAACTTTGCCTGGCTCGATTGCCACCGGGTGCTAGCCCTCCAGCGCCCCCTCCGGCAGCAGCGGCAGACTGAACCAAAACCGGCTCCCCCGCCCCGGCTCGCTCTCCGCCCCATACCGCCCGTGGTGCAGCTCCACCACCCCCCGCACGATGGAAAGCCCCAGCCCGCTCCCCACCGCCGCCCGGCGATGGGCCTTAGACGCCTTGTAGTACCGGTCCCAAACATAGGGCAGCTCCTCGGCCGGCACCCCCGGCCCGCTGTCCAAAACCGCCAGGGTCACCCAACCATCGGAAACGGTCTGCTCCACCGTAACGGTCTTATCCGCCCCCGAGTAGTTGATGGCATTGTTGATGAGGTTGTAGATCACCTGGGACAGCTTGGACCGGTCCCCCTCCACCAGGACCTCCTCCCCAGGCGCAAAGCGGATGTGATACCCCTCCCGCTCCACCAGCTGCTGGTAGCGAAGGAGCGTCTCCTCCACCAGGGCGGTGAGGGAAAGGGGCGCCGCCTCCAGGGTGTGAGCCCCCGCCTGGAGTTTCCCCAGGTCCAGCATATCGTTGACCAGCCCGGTGAGCCGCCGTGTCTCGTCGATGATGATCTGGACGTTCTCCGGGGTGTTCTCCCCCGGGATGTCCCGCATCATCTCCCCGTACCCGGCGATCATGGTCAGGGGGGTGCGGAGGTCGTGGGAGACGTTGGCGATAAGCTCCTGGCGCAGCCCCTCCACCTTGGAAAGCTCCCCGGCAGCGTAAGTCAGGGCCTCGGAAAGCTCCTGGACCTCCCGGTAGCCGCCACCCTCAAAGGTGACGTCGTACTTCCCCGTGGCCAGCACCCGGGCGCTCCGGCTCAGGCTCACCAGGGGGGAGGCGATCCGCCGGGAGAGGAAGAAGGCGATGAGGGCCGACAGCAGAAGCAGGATGGCGGCGATGCACAGAAACTGGACCTTCAGCGTCTCGGTGGTGGTGTTCAGCGGGGTCAGGGCGCTGCTGAGAAGGATCATCAGCGTCCCCCGGTCCTGGCTTTCCACCAGCTGGGCGCAGACCACCAGGGTGGTGTCCCGGCCCCCCTTCCGCCACCGGCCGTGGTCATCCCGGGGCGGTTCCCCCGGGGCGGGGTCGGCGAAGGGATTGGGGAGATCCTGATGGAACAGCTCTAGCACCGAGCCCCCATTCAGTTCCGCCGCCTGGAAGAAGGCCAGGGCCTCCTCCCGGCCCATGCCGTGGACCATGCTCATGGGGCCGTTGGTGGAGTTGTACACCGTCTCCCCCTGGCGGTCCAGGATGCGGACGTAGATGTCCGGCTGGAGGGTGAGGCTGTCCAGCTGGCTGCGGATGTCCTGCTGGTCGATGTTCCGGGCGATGGCCTGGGCCGTCCGCTGGATGGTCCGGCTCTTGATGGCCTGGTAGAAGTTATCCAGCAGCACCACCTGGAAGAGCCAGAGCAGGAACATCAGCGCCGCCACAAAGGCGGTGAGCCAGGCCATCACCTGCCACCGGATGCTCAGCCGCCCCAGCCCCCGGCGGCCTGTCCCCTTAGCCTTCAAAGCGGTACCCCACCCCTCGCAGGGTGACAACGTGGCCGCTGTAGGGGCCCAGGGACTTCCGCAGCAGCTTGATGTGGGTGTCCAGCGTCCGCTCGTCCCCGTAGAAGTCGTAGCCCCAGACGTCGCTGAGGAGCTTTTCCCGGGAGAGGGCGATGTTCCGGTTTTTCACCAGGTAGAAGAAAAGGTCGTACTCCTTGGGGGGCATCTCCACCGCCACCCCGTCGATAAAGACCTGGCGGCTGGTGAAGTCGGCGGTGATGCCGTCCACGGTGTAAAGCTCCCGCAGGTCCTCGTGATCCCCCGCCCGGCGGAGGATGGCCGCCACCCGGAGCATCAGCTCCTTGGGGGAGAAGGGCTTGACCACGTAGTCATCCACCCCCAGTTCAAACCCGTGGATGCGGTCGTATTCCTCCCCCCGGGCGGAGAGCATGAGGACCGGGGTGCGCTTGTCGGTGCGGCGGAGCTGCCGCAGGGTGGAAAAGCCGTCCAGCTCCGGCATCATCACGTCCATGATGATGAGGTCGAAGCCGCACTGGGCGCAGATGTCCAGGGCCTCCATCCCGTCGGCGGCCTCGCTGACCTTGTAGCCCTCGAAGTTGGCGTATTTTTTGATGAGCTGGCGGATGTTCTCCTCGTCATCCACCACAAGGATATGGTACATAAGACAGCCTCCTTACCCGATGATGAGGTTATTGTACCCCTTTATTATGACGGTCAGGTGAAGGGGGGCTGAACTATCCGTGATGGCGGCGGCTTTTCAGCAGCAGTTTTTCCACCCAGCCCTTCTGGTACTTGAGGGAGATGTACCCCGCCACCGACATCACCGCCGCCCCGATGGTATCCACGATGAGGTCCTTCATGGTGTCCGCCAGGGCCAGCCGCCCCGGGAAGGGGGTGCCGTCCTCCAGGCCGAACTTCTGCATATTGGTGTGGAGGAGGCCGTCGGCGGTGAACTCGTATATTTCCCAGAACACCCCCAAGGTGACGGCGAAGCAGAAGGCGAAGGTGACCACGAAGACAGGGGAGAGGTTCATGGGGACCTTGTCGGTGCGGTTGAGGAAGGTGATGAAGGAGAAGCCCAGGGCCCCCAGCATGGCGCCGCTGAAGGTGTGGAGGATGGTGTCCCAGTGGGGGACGTTGTAGTAGAAGGAGCGGACCTCCCCCAGGTAGATGGCGCAGTAGAGGAAGATGGCGTAGAGGATGAGCATATTGGAGGGGATCTCCAGCTGGACCCGCCGCCACAGCATACTGGGGAGGGCCAGGGCGAACACCCCCAGGATGCACTGGGCCAGCATGAGGACATAGTCCCCCTTGACCCGTCGGTTGGGCCGGGCTGGGTCGGGCTCCACCGGAGCCAGGGCCATGGAGATGGAGATAAAGACGATGGAGGCCACCAGGGTGATGGCCACAAAGAGGAAGATCCTCCGCTGCCAGCGGGAGGGGGCACAGGTACTGTTCATGGAAAAGCCTCCTTCGGGGGAATATCAAACATACTTCCATACTACAGTATAACACAAAGTTCGCCATTATGCCAGCGGCTGGAGGAAGTCAGGCAAGGGACGGGCCTGGCCTGGCATATAGATAGGGTGTCCGACATTTCTAATGAGGAGGAATCGAACCATGAACGGACGCCATTTTGCAAAGAAACTGCTCTGCTGGGCTTTGGCGGCGGCGCTGCTTTGCCCCGCCCCGGCCCTGGCCGCCGGGTACCAGCCCATGGAGGAGGCCGAGGCCGCCATGGCCGCCATCACCAACGAGGACATCGAAAAGGAGGTCTCCATGGCGGCGGCCATCACCCCAGGGATCGACCTGCCGGTGAAGTCCGCCATCCTTATGGACCAGGGGACGGGGGCGGTCCTTTACGCCGAAAACGAGGACGTGAAGCTGCCCCCGGCCTCCATCACCAAGGTCATGTCCCTGCTGCTGATCATGGAGGCAATCGACAGCGGCAAGATCGCCCTCACCGATAAGGTGACCTGCTCTGACACCGCCTCGGGGTACGGGGGGAGCCAGATCTGGCTCAAACCGGGGGAGGAGATGACGGTGGACGACCTGCTGAAGGCGGCGGCCATCTCCTCGGCCAACGACGCCACCGTCTGCCTGGCCGAGTACGTGGCCGGGAGCGAGGCCGCCTTTGTCCAGCTGATGAACGACAAGGCCCGGGAGCTGGGGATGCAGAACACCACCTTCCAGGGGGCCACGGGGCTGGATCACGACGGGCACCTGACCACCGCCAAGGACATCGCCATCATGTCCCGGGCGCTGCTGGAGCACCCCCTCATCCTCAACTACTCCACCGTCTGGATGGATACCCTCCGGGGCGGGGAGACCCAGCTGGTGAATACCAACCGGCTGGTGCGGTTCTACCAGGGGGCCACGGGGCTGAAGACCGGGACCACCAGCGGGGCGGGGAGCTGCCTTTCGGCCTCGGCTACCCGGGACGGGCTGGGGCTCATTGCGGTGGTGATGGGGGCGGATACCTCGGACCACCGGTTCGCGGCGGCCCGGAGCCTGCTGGACTGGGGGTTTGCCAACTTCATGGAGGCGACCCTGACGCCGCCGGAGGACATTCTGCCGGTGCCGGTGACGGGCGGGGTGGAGACCCAGGTGGAGGTGGTCTGCCAGCCGCCGGAGGGGATCTTGGTGGAGAAGGGGAAGAAGGAGACGATCACCCAGGACGTGATCCTGCCCGAGTCGGTGGCGGCACCGGTGACGGAGGGGCAGGAGCTGGGGAGCATTGCGGTTTGTGTGGATGGGGAGCGGGTGATGGAGTATCCGATCTTGGCGGCGGCCGGGGTGGAACGGATGAGTTTCGGCAAGGCGCTGGGGATCTTGGGGCGGACGTTGGTGGCGATGGGGTAAGGCATAGCACCCGGTAAAAATCGAGCCAAGCAAAGTTTAGGGCCGCCCTTTTTCAAAGGGCGGTAGG
>CANOCD010000156.1 GCA_947564495.1 uncultured Angelakisella sp.
GGACTGCGTTTTTGTGCCTTGCAGGACGAAAAAATACCCGCCCGCTCGGCGCACTGGGAGATCTTGAATAGGCTCTAAGAAAAGCAAGCAAGCGGCGTGTGGAACCATCCATGCGCCGTTTGTTTTTGTACCACAGAAAGGAGCAAGCACCAGTGAAACAGAAAGGCATCCTCCTGGACCTGCTGCTGACCTTTATGAAGATCGGCCTTTTCACCTTTGGCGGCGGCTACGCCATGATCGCCATGATCGAGGACAACTGCGTCGCCCGGAAGGGCTGGATCAGCCACGACGAGATGATGAACGTAACCGTCATCGCCGAGTCCACCCCCGGGCCCATCGCCATCAACTGCGCCACCTTTGTGGGCTTCCGCCAGGCCGGGCTCCCCGGGGCGGCGGCGGCCACCCTGGGCATCGTCCTCCCCTCCTTCGCCGTCATCTACGCCCTTGCCGGGGTCCTGGACGGCCTTTTGGAGGTGCCCCTGGTAGCCAGCGCCTTCCGGGGGATCAAGCTGGCGGTGGGGCTCCTCATCCTGGAGGCCGCTTTGGGGATGATCCGGAAGATGCCCAAGAAGCCCCTGCCCCTGGCCATCCTGGCTGTCTCCTTCCTGGTGATGCTCCTGGGGGATATTTTCGCCCTGGGCTTTTCCACCATCGCCCTGATGCTCCTGGCCGGGGCGGTGAGCCTGGCCGTCTTTCTGGCCAAGGGCGCCGGTCCCCAAAAGGGGGGTGAGGCAAAATGATCTATCTGGAGCTGTTCCTGGGCTTTCTCCGGGTGGGGTGCTTCGCCTTTGGGGGAGCCTACGGGGCCATCCCCCTCATCCGGGAGGTGGTCCTCTCCTACGGCTGGCTGGACGACGAGGCCCTTGCCGCCATGATCGCCGTCAGCGAAAGCACCCCCGGGCCCATCATGGTCAACCTGGCCACCTATGTGGGGAGCGCCCGGGGCGGGTTTTTGGGGGCCGTTCTGGCCACCCTGGCGGTGGTGCTGCCCTCCTTCCTGGTCATCCTGGGGGTGATGGCGGCCCTGAAGGGGCTTCTGAAAAACCGGTGCTTCCAGGCGGTCCTCCGGGGGGTGAAGCCCTGCATCACCGGCGTCATCCTGGCCACCGGCTGCTACATGACCGCCAAGGGCTGCCTTGCCCCTTTGGCGGCCCCCGGGCCGGACCTCCGGGCCCTGGTCCTCACCGCCCTTCTGGCCGGGGCCCTGGCCCTCTGGAAGCCCTTTTTTCACAAGAAGCTCTCCCCCGTGGGGCTGATCCTCCTGGCGGCCTGCCTGGGGATCGTCCTTTACGGCGTGTAAAAAAAACGGGCCCCCGGCATCCTGCCGGGGGCCCGTCGTTGTCTTACCTGGGGCGTTCATAGGTCAACCATGGGGGAAAATAAGATAGAAAAGGGCCCCGGCCCCCCGAAGGGCGGGCCGGGGCCGGGGCCGGGAGGTCAGCCCCGGGGGGAGACTTTAGCAGCCGCAGCCACAGCCGCAGTTGTCAACGGGGGCGGGCTCGCAGCCGCAGCCGCAGCCGCGGTTCCGGCTGAAGTTGCAGTTGGTGGCCAGGAACCAGACGATGATGAGCAGGATCACGGTGTCCTCATCCAGACCGAAGAACCCTCTGTTGCATCCGCAGTTACACATAATGACGCTCCATTTCTCCGTGCTGTGGGATTTTTGACCCGCCAGCCAAGCTGCACGGAAGTTGGCGGGACGGCCCGGCGGGGCGGAGCCGTTCTGCCCGCTCTCCCCGGGTTCAGCCCATACTATGACCGTCCCCCCGGGTTGGTGACAGGGGGAAAAGGCCGGAGGGAATAAAAAAGCGGCAGCCGTCCAATGATAAGCCCAGAACAACGCAAGGACGGGGGAGCTGATCCTATGTACAAGTTTACCGGCTTTAGCGCCAAGGCCAACAACGCCATCAATTTTGCCGTGCTCACCGCTGAGCAGATGGGCCACACCTATGTGGGGAGCGAGCACCTCCTTCTGGGGCTGCTGCGGGAGAGCACCGGGGCCGCCGCCATGCTCCTGGGCCAGAAGGGCCTGCGGTACGAGGACGCCGCCGCCAAGCTCCTGGAGAGGGTGGGCCGGGGGATGCTCTCCGCCCTCTCCCCGGGGGACCTCACCGCCCGGTGCAAGCGCATCCTGGAAAACGCCCTGCTGGAGGCCCGGATCTCCGGCCAGAGCCTGGCGGGGACCGAGCATATCCTCCTCACCCTCCTCCACGAGCCGGACTGCGCCGGGCTCAAGCTCCTGGAGGAGAGCCCGGTGGACTGCGCCGCCCTGGAAAAGCTCCTCCGGGATGTCATCACCGCCGACCTCCGGGGGGAGATGTCCGGCCGGAGCCGCAATCCCGCCCCCCGGCCCCCGGCACGGACCGGAAACCTGGATAAGTACGGCCGGGACCTCACCGATCTTGCCAGGATGGGACGCCTGGACCCGGTCATCGGGCGGGAGAAGGAGATCCGCCGGGTCATCCAGATCCTCTCCCGGCGGACCAAGAACAACCCCTGCCTCATCGGGGAGACGGGGGTGGGCAAGACCGCCATCGTGGAGGGGCTGGCCCAGCGCATCGCCCAGGGCAACGTCCCAGGGGACCTGCTGGGGTGCCGGGTGGTGAGCCTGGACATGACCTCCATGGTGGCGGGGACCAAATACCGGGGGGACTTTGAGGAGCGCATCCGGGCCACCCTGGAGGAGGTGCTGGCGGCGGGGAACGTCATCCTCTTTATCGACGAGCTCCACACCATCATGGGCATCGGGGCGGCGGAGGGGGCGGTGGACGCCGCCAACATCCTGAAACCCCAGCTGGCCCGGGGGGAGCTCCAGCTCATCGGGGCCACCACCATCGGGGAGTTCCGGCGGACCATCGAAAAGGACGGGGCCCTGGAGCGGCGGTTCCAAAGCGTCCTGGTGGAGGAGCCCTCCCCCGAGGACGCCGAGACCATCCTCAAGGGGCTTCGGGAGCGGTACGAGCGGCACCACCACGTGCGGATCACCGACGAGGCCATCCACTCTGCCGTGGCCCTTTCCCGGCGGTACCTCACCGACCGGTTCCTGCCCGACAAGGCCATCGACCTCATCGACGAGGCGGCCTCCCGCCTGCGCCTGGAGCGGCTGGCCGCCCCCGGCGGGGAGGCGGTGCCCCTGGTGGACAAGGGGGTGGTGGCGGCGGTCATCGCCCAGACCACCGGCATCCCCCTGGAGCGGATGGCCGAGGAGGAGGCCCGGCAGTGCCTGGACCTGGCCCAGAGTCTCCACCGGACCATGGTGGGCCAGGAGGAGGCGGTGGAGAAGGTGGCCCGGGCCATCCAGCGGAGCCGGGTGGGGCTTGGGGACCCCAAGCGGCCGGTGGGCTCCTTCCTCTTTCTGGGGCCCACGGGGGTGGGCAAGACCCATCTCTGCCGGGCTCTGGGGCGGTGTCTTTACGGCGAGGGGGAGGGGGTCATCAAGCTGGATATGTCCGAGTATATGGAGAAGCACAGCGTCAGCAAGCTCATCGGGGCCCCGCCGGGGTACCTGGGGTACGACGAGGGGGGGCAGCTGACGGGGAAGATCCGGAAGAAGCCCAACTCGGTGGTGCTGCTGGACGAGATCGAGAAGGCACACCCCGAGGTGATGAACCTGCTTCTCCAGCTGTTGGAGGACGGGGAGCTCACCGACTCCCAGGGGCGGAAGGCCAACTTCAAGAACGCTGTTGTCATTATGACCTCCAACGTGGGGGCGCAGTTCATCACCCGGCAGCGGGGGTTGGGATTCACCCCCGGCGGGGGGGACGGGGGGGATGGCGCCCCGGGGTATCACAAGGAAGTGATGGCGGCGGTGAAGAAGGCGTTCCCGCCGGAGCTGCTCAACCGCATCGACGAGGTGGTGATCTTCCGGCGGCTCACCGACGGGCAGCTGGAGGAGATCGCCGGGCTGCTTCTTCGGGAGGTGGCACAGCGCCTGGCGGGGATGGAGGTGGAGATGGACTTCACCCCGGCGCTGGCTCGGGCGGTGGCGGAGCCGGCTCGGGGCAGTGACTACGGGGCCCGGCCTATGCGGAAGGCTTTACGGGAGCTGGTGGAAGATCCTTTGGCGGAGCGGCTGCTGCGGCGGGAGATCCTGCCGGGGGCGGTTATTCGGTGTGATGCTCGGGAGGGGAGGATGGTGGTTTTGGGGACGGTGGCGGTGTAGGTTTTTTGGCCCATGGTTGGGGAGGCTGTGGGCCTTTACATATTTTTGGGGGGCATCATTCTGATTTCCGGGATTTCTGCTGAATCGTTAGGCCGTGACCCTTTGGGCGTGCGCTCATTGGGCGTGCATCCTGGGGCCTGTCTCTGGTTGATGGCTTAACGACGTTGCCCTTCCGGCGGACCTTCTTTCTGGTTCGCCAGAAAGAAGGCAAAGAGCGACCAGGGCTCCGCCCTGGACCTGGGGAACGGCCAAAGGCGTCGGCCTTGGGCGGTTGTTCTAACGCCGCCGCCTGTGTGGTTGGGGGCTGTGCGGTCCGCCGGGCATTTC
>CANOCD010000157.1 GCA_947564495.1 uncultured Angelakisella sp.
GTCGAAGCCTCAAAAACGCAGGTAGCCTTAGTGGCTTTCAAGTTTTTGAGGCAAAGACAGGCGGGAAATTTGCCGCCAAGATGCGTGGGTTGGCTATTGGTACAACTTCTTAATATTATGGCAGAAGGCCGGGGCGGTGTCAAGTTGTTCACACGGGGTTCATGCTTTTTCCGGCAAGGTGGACTATACTAAAAGGTACAGTTTTTATCGAAACGGGGGAACCTACCGTGAATCGGATCTTAAAGCAACGGGCCCGGCAGCTCTACGGCCAAAATTTCGGCCGGACCATCGCCGTCTATCTGGTGCATCTTTTCTACCTGCTGGCCACCACCCTCCCGGCCACCTTTCTCCAGGACCAGCTCATCAGGCAGGGGGTGATGGAGTGGTGGAGCTTCCTCTTTGCCGCCGCCTTCCAGTCGGTCCTTCTCCTTCTGCTGGGGCCCCTCTGCCTGGGGGTGGACCGGTACGCCTATTTCCTCCAAAAGGACAGGGCCCCGGGGATCGGAGAGACCTTCTATTACTTTACCGGGGCGGGCCGGTACTTTAAGGCTGTGGGAGCCGGCTTCGTCCAGCTTTTGCCCACCTACTTGGTGCTGCTGGTCTCCTCCCTGATGGACGGCACCGGCTCGGAGGTCCTGGAGGGCCTTCTGGTCCTGCTCCTCATCGCCGTGTACATCTTTTTCATCTACTGGACCCTGCACATCTGCCTGCTGCCCTACATCCTGGCCGAGGACGAGAACGCCCAGGTGGGCCACATCCGCCGGGAATCCTTCCGCCTGATGAAAGGGAACTGCGGGCGGTTCTTCGGCCTCAACCTCTCCTTTTTCGGCTGGTACGCCCTCATCGTCTTTGTGGTCACCGTTGTCATCGTCATCGTCATGTTTCCCAGCCTCAGCCACGCCATCGAGATGGGGATGCCGAACATCGACAGCGTCGTGGAGCCCTTCACCCTCTGGGCGGAGGTGGCGGTCTACGCCCTGATGACCCTCCTGAACCCCTACATCGGCCTGGCCTCGGCGGGATTCGGGGACGCCGCCCTCCAGGGCAGGCTGGAGGAGCTGGCCTGGCAGGGGCGGATGCCCTACGGCGGGTATTATCCCCCCACAAACGCCGGCTGGCAGCAGCCCTATCCGCCCCAGTACCCCCCGCAGTACCCCCCTCAATATCCCCAGTACCCGCCCCAATACCCGGCCTCTCCCCAGGGCGGGCCCTCCACCACATCCTGGCAGGGCCAGCCCCAGGCCCCGGCCTGGAACCAGCCGCCCGCCGGGAGCCCTTACACCGCCGCCCAGCAGGAGGAAGCCCTCCAGTACCAGCGGTACCGCCAGGGCCAGCCCATGGAGCCCCGGACCTTCACCTCCTATGGTCTTGCCGCCGACCCGGGGAGCTTCCTCCCCTGGGTCCAGGTGGAGCAGAGCGACCTATACAGCTTCTTAAAGCTGGAAAGCTGGATGCCCGGTATGGTGGCCGCCGCCTGGCAGCAGGCCGCCGGGGCCCTCTCCGCCCAGCCTTTGGACAGCGGGGCGGCGGTGAAACGCTCCCTGGAGGAGACCCTCTCCGGCAGCCGGTTCCGGGTCACCGTTATCGTCAGCGACGACGGGAGCCGCCCGGGATGCCGCCAGGTCTGCATCCGCATCGACCTGAACCCGCCGGTATGACGGTGATTTGGATAAACCACGAGCCCGACGTTTTTTCGACGCCGGGCTCGTTTTTCCATCACAGGGGCGGCAGGGCCAAGCCGACCAGCCCCAGAACAAGAAAATGCAGGGGATAGAAGAGGTAATTCACCCGCCGGAACCACCTGGGGGCGGGCCCCTTCCCGCTGTCACTGCCGAAAAAGGCCAGACACAGCCCCAGAAAGGGCCCCAGGGTGTTGAGGAGGATGGAGGGGTGCATTCCCGTTTCGGAGGCCAGGAGGAGCAGCCGCCACCGGGCCAGCACCGCCGCCAGGAGCAGGAGGGATACCGCCTGCCACCGGGGCCGCTGTCTCCCGTCGGTGAGAAAATACAGCACCAGGATGATTAGGAGATAACCCTCCCGGCCCTCGAAGTCCAGGAGACGGGCCAAGAGCATACAGCCCGCCGCCGCCAGGATCGCCGCCGGACGGTGGGGATACCACAGCCGCTCCACCAGGGAGAGCATCACCAGGCCCAGAAAGAGGGTAAAGAGGATGTTGAGCCCGTATTCCCCAAGGGCCGGGGCGGGCTGACCGTACCGGCGGGCCTCCCCGCAGAAGAAGAGCCAGTAGGGCGGCTGGGAAAGGAGGGCGAAGCCCAGCAGCCGGGCCCCGTACCTCCGGCGGTCTTTGGTGTGGCGAAAGCCGCTTGCCAGGGACCAGAGGAAGACAGGGGCCGCCAGCCGCCCGAAGTAGGGGGCCACCCGGGCAAGGGGCTCGGGGAGAAAGAGCCCCGGGGGAAAGAGGGCGCCCAGGTGGTCCCACAGCATGGAGCAGAGCCCCAGCAGCTTCAAAGCAAAGACGCTCATCTTGCCGCCTAGAACCGGTAGTAGAGGTAGCTTTCGATCCGCAGGAGCTTGTACTGCTCGTCCCGGATGACGTAGACGTCCACCTCTCCTTCGCTGTTGGAGTAATACTCCCCGGTCATCTGGTCCTCCAGCACGTGGACCAGCTTGCCGTCCAGGACCCAGCGGCCCTTGTCGTCTTTGACCAGGCCCCGCTCCTTGTACTGGGCGGCGGTCTCCTCCGGGTCCAGGGCGGGGGCCACCAGCACCTTAAAGGCCCCGGGCTCCACCTGGAACTCCACCCCCAGCCGCTTCTGGATCATCCTTTCCAGGCTCTCCACCCGGATGTCGTCGGGGGCGCTGTTCTTCAGGACCTCCATGACCACAGCGTTGGCCCGGCTCCGGGCGTAGTTGCGGCTGGACCCCAGGTCGATGGGCCGGTTGAGGGCGGCCCGGGCCACATAGGTGTTGCCGCTGTAGCACCAGTCCCCCAGGTAGTCGTTGAAGGGGGCCTGGCCGCAGGTGGCAAAGGCGGTGGCCGAGGCAAGGACCACCACCATAGCGGCAGTCAGGGTCATAGCCCCTAATTTCCGGTAGGCCAGCACCCCTTTGATCCGCCGCTCCACCTCGGTGCGGCTGAAGGCGCTGGCGAACAGCCCGCCGGAAAGCCCCGGCACCGCCATGGAGAGCAGGCTCTGGGCGTAGGGGGCGCTTTCCTCCTGGCCCAGCACCGAAAGGGCCGCCTCGTCGCAGGCGGATTCCATATCCCGGCAGAACTCCCGGGCCATGAGCCATACCAGGGGGTTGTACCAGTGGAGGCAGAGGGCCCCCATCATCACCAGCTTGACAAGATTGTCCCGGCGGCGGATGTGCATGGCCTCGTGGGTGAGGATGTGCCGCAAAAGGCCGGCCTCCCGGAAGTCCAAAGAGGCGGGGAGAAGGATGAGGGGCCGGAAGATCCCTACTACCACCGGGCTCTGGATGGTGTCGCAGGTGCAGACCGAGGCGTTGACCCGGCACCGGATCAGGGTGTCCCGGACCGTCTCGTTTTCCTCGACGGGGTAGACCCCCTTGAAGCGGCTCCGCCCCCAGGCGTACCGCAGGCAGAGGACCAGGGCCAGCACCGCCATCCCCGCTAAGCCGATGCCGCCGAGGCCCATCCCCATCTGTCCCAGCAGGGAAGGGAAGCTGTTGTAGCCGTAGCCCAGCTCGGTCAGGGAGAGGCTGCCGGTCCCCAGGAACCGGTCCACCAGAACGCCGGGGAAATCGGCGGTGTCCTCCGTTACCGACACCATGGCCTGCTCCTCCGGGATGGCCGACGGGACGACCGGGTCCTTTTCGACGACGCCCCAAACAGCGCCTGGAAGGGCGGCGGCATCGGAAAGGTGATACTGGGCGATGGCGGTCTGCTCCATCTCAAAGCCGCCCAGGTCGGCCAGAAAGCCGGGCACCGGCAGGGAAAGGGGGCTGGAGATGGAGAAGGGGACCAAAAGCCGTGCCAGAACCAGGGCCCACAGCACCGGCATCACCCGCTTGGGGAGCCACTTTCCCAGCAGAAACCGCAGGGCCAGCACGATGAGCACCATCACCCCGCCATAGACCCCCATGAGCCACAGGGGCATACCAAACGCAAAACGGATCATTTTTCTTTCCCGCCTTTCTCCCGGATGAGCCGCAGCAGCTCCCGGGCGTCGCCTTCGCTGACCCCCCGCTCCCGCAGGAAGGAGGAGAAGAACAGCTCGCTGCTGCCGCCGAACATCTTGTCGATGAGGGCCTCGGTCTCCTCCCGGCGGACCGTCTCCCGCTCCTCCAGGGGATGGCAGACGAAGTCCGGCTCCTCCCGGCGGATGGCCCCTTTTTCGATACACTTCTTGATGACGGTGTAGGTGGTGTTCTTGTTCCAGCCGACCCGCTGGCTCAGGACCTCCACCACCCTGCGGGCGGGGACCGGGCCCTCCTCCCACAACACCTCCATGACCTTTAGCTCCGAATCAAAGAGCTTCATGTG
>CANOCD010000158.1 GCA_947564495.1 uncultured Angelakisella sp.
TATGTACTTAAAGTATTTTACTGACCCCCGGGAAAGTGCCCCGAGTATTTGCTGGGGCGGGTCTGTGCGATGCCGGGTCGGGTTTTTGCCATGCTGGGATGGGTCTTTGCAGGTGCCGGGGGGCCAGCCGCCTACCGTTTTCTGGCAGTACCGATATTATAATACCATATCTGCCACGGCTTGGCAAGGTAGTTACACAAAAAAGAGGAAAAATAAGCAGAAATTTTGGTGAATATCCTGCACGCAAAAGCTCCGGACCAGCCAGTTGCTAGTCCGGGGCTTTCTTTGTCATCTCGTCCTTTAGCTCTGCGGCGATGGCCTCCAGCTCTGGGAGGGTCACCAGCCGGGAGAGCACCCCGGGCAGGGCGTTGGGGCCCACGCCCCGGGGGAGGTCCAGCCTGGCACGGAGGGCCTCCCGGAGGGCTCCGCTCCCCTCCCCGCCGGAAAAGCCCAGACGGTAGAGGTCGGCTTTGGTGATGATCCCCCGCAGGGCCTCGTCCTCCCCGGCAAGGACCCCGGCCTCCCGGAGGGCCTTCCGGAGGATGCCCGCCTCCATCCCCTCCACCCCCAGGGTGCCTTGGGCCGAGGGCTTGGCCTTCCGCCGCTCCTTGCCTAAAATCTCGGGGATGTAAACGTGGACCACCCGGTCCGGGGGGATGGCCCCGGCCAGATACCCCCGGATGCGAAAGCCCGCCCGGTCGGAATCGGTGAGGATGACCACCTTCCCCTCCTGGGCCAGCCGCCGGATGAGGGCCAGCTTCTTCTTGTCCGAAAAGATGCGGAAGCCGTCGGTCTGGAGGATGTCCCCCTCCATGAGGGTCGCCAGCTTGGCCTTGTCGTACCGGCCCTCCACGATGACGGGGTACTTGACCTTCAGCTTGTCCATCACCTGCCCTCCTTTTCGGGGGATCTCAGCTTTGCCATCGGCAGGACGTTCCGGAGCCTATGGGGCTGGCCTGTCACGCCGCTCCGTCCATCCTGCGGAAGATCTCCGCCACCGTCGTTTCCAGGACGGTCTGGGGGTCGATGCCGGTGGATTTGCACCGCCGGTCGGCGTCGGCCAGCAGCTCCAGGATGGCCTCCAGGGCGGGGAGGGTGAACCGCTGCTGGTTTTTCACCGCCTGGTCGTAGCGGTAGGCGTTCATCCCCCCCAGGGCCTTTCTGGCCTCGCCGTCGGGGATTCCCGCCTTTCGGGCGGCGGCGGCCCGGTACATATCCACGAAGGACATGGTGAGGACGGTGAGGATGGACACCGGGCTTTCCCGGAGGAAAATAAGGTCGTGGATGGTCCCCAGGGCGGCGGTGTAGTCCCGGGCCAGGATTCGCCCCGCCAGGTCGTAGACCCGGGCCTCGGTCACCGGGGTCACCAGGGCCTCGATGTCCTCCCGGGTGATGCCCCCGGGGGAGTGGGCCGCCAGTTTCCGGGTCTCGGCGCCCATGCGGAGGGGGTCCCTGCCGCAGTATTCGGCCAGCATCCGGGCCTCCTCCTGGCCGATGGAGCTGCCCGCCCGCCGGGCCACCATGGCGATGCCCTGGGCGGCGGCGGCGGGGGAGGGCTTCTGGAAGCCGCAGGCCGCCCCCTTCTGGGCGCAGAGGTCCACAAAGGCGGCGGCCTTATCCCCCTTGCGCTTGAAGTCGGGCTGGACGGTGAAGATGGTGATGACGAAAAGGGTCTCCTCGGGGACCTCCTCCATGAGCTGGCGGAGCTTCTCCAGGTCGCCGCCTTTGAGCTTGCCGGGGTCCAGGTCGTCGATGACGGCCATCCGCCGGGGAGCCATCATGGGCAGGGAGCGGACGGCGTCGGCCAGGGCGTCCATATCCAGGGGGAACCTGCCGTCGAACCGCCGGAGGTTGAAGTCGGGAAAGGCGGTGACGGCGCTTTTCTCCAGCTTATCCAGGGCCTTGGACAGGCCGCTGGCGTCCTCCCCCCACAGCAGCACCAGGGAGGGGAGGGAGCCGTTTTTTATCATGGCATCCAGCTGCCGGGGATCGTCCAGCTTCATGGTCATCCGTCCTTTTTTGTTTGCTTTCTGTATTATACCAAAGGACGGGCGGGATTGCAAGAAAGGGGAGGTTCCAAGGACCGACAGGGTGAGGCTCTATCCCTCCATCCTCACCACCATCTCGCAATGGTCCGCCTCCGGCGGGAGCGTCGCCTCCCAGTTGTCGCCAACAGGCCGGAACCCGAAGCCGTCCCGGACCAGCCGGATTCCCCCGGCGTTCTCCAGCCTGGCGGTGATGCTGTCAAAGGCCAGATTGCTCCCCAGCCGGGTCCCCAGGTCGAAGCCGTAGAGCCCCTGATTCTCGGTCCTGGCGCAGGCGAAGTCGTAGCTGGCCTCCTTTCGGAACCGGGCGGTGATCTCCAACCTGCCCCCCGCCGGGATGGTGACCTCGGCGGTGGTCCAGACCACCCGGGTGGCGGTGAAGGTCTGGGAGACCAGGTCCTCCAGCATGAGGAACCAGTCCTCGGCGCGGCTGACCGCCTGGTCCAGGCCCCGGCGGAGGCCGTCCTTCATGGCCTCCAGCCGCAGGTACTCCTCCCGGCCCTCCTCCGCCAGCTGGTCGGCAAGCTCCCCCAGGGTGGTGGTGAAGGCGGTCACCCGGGCGGAAACACCGTCCAGCAGCTGGTCGCAGCCCCCGTCCACATACCCCGCCATGGCGTACTCCCGGGGGACCTCCCCCAGAAAGACCAGGAACCGCCGGCTGTCCCGCCACCCCTGCCGGGGGACGAAATAGCTGTACCGCCTGTGGCCCTCCTCGTCGGCGTCCAGGCCGTTGAAGCCCCAGGTCCAGACCCAGGTCTTTTCCTCGTCGATGGTGAAGCTCACCCCCAGGGTGGGGGCCCCTTTATCGGTGTCCGGGGCCACGCTGTCGGTGAACTCCCAGACGGTGACCACCTGCTCCAGGGCCGGGGCGGGCTGTTGGGCCTCCTCCAGGAGGGAGCCCCCCTCCATCAGGGTTTTGATGTCGGCCCAGCCGTCCAGACGGTATTCCCCGTAGGAGGGCTCCCCCCAGAGGAGCTCCCCTTCTGCCTCCCGGCCGTTGACGGCAAGGCTGGGAAGGGCCTTCTCGTCCTGGAGGCTGGCCGTCACCGGGTAGCCCACCGTGACGGTCAGCTCCCTTGGGCCCTCGTTGCGGAGGACGGTGGTGTCGGTGACCGTCACCTGGTAGAGGCTCCCCCCGCTTTCCGCCGCCCCGGCGAAGTCCCAGGTGACCGTCCGCTGGGCGGGGAGACCCTCCGGCCCGTCCACCACCGTCAGGGGCAGCACAGGGCCGCCGTAGGACATGAAAGCCGTCTCCCCGGGGGCGGCAGGGGCGGCGGGGGCGGAGGCGCTGCTGTCCATGTTGACGCCGGTCCCCCCAGCGTTTCCTCCCATCCTGGGAAAATAGCGGACCACCCCGACCACCAGGACAAGGGCCGCCGCCAGGGCGCCCCACCGGACCCAACGGGGTTTTCTCCCCCGGGTCTCTTGGGGATGGAGCGCCTCCTCGATCAGATGGTCCGAGACCCCGCCGATGGCGGAGAAAAGCCGTTCTGTCCGTGCTGTCATACCGATACCCCCTCCTGTTCCAGATGTTCCCGCAGCTTCTGCCGCATCCGGTGCAGCCGCACCGAAAGGTGGTTGCCGGTGGTCCCCCTGGCCCTGGCCAGCAGGGAGACCGGGTCCCCGTACCAGTACCGCCGGAGGAAAAGGGTCCGGTCCTCCGGGGGCAGGCCCTCCAGCCAGGCGGTGATGACCCCGGCCAGCTCCTCCTCGGGGCAGAGGACCCCCTCCCCCGGGGCGGGCAGGCAGTCCTCCAGCTCGGAGAGGACCAGGTCCAGCTCCCCGCTGCCCCGGCGGGCGGCCCGGTTCTTCCGCCACCGGTTGAGGGAAAGGTTGCGGACGATCCGCCCCAGGTAGGCCCCCAGGGAATCAGGCCGCTGGGGCGGCATGGTCTCCCAGGCCCTCCCCCAGGTGTCGTTGACGCACTCCTCGGCGTCCTCCCGGCTATGTAAGATGTTCCTGGCGATGCCGCCGCAAAGGCCGCCGTACTTCTGCTGGCTCTCGGCGATGGCCCGCTGGTCCCGGGCCCAGTACAGGCCGACGATCTCCCGGTCCTCCACAGGCGCCCCTCCTTTCACATGGTATCCTACCTATATAGACACGCTTTCCGGCGGGATGTTACACCCTCCGGCAAAAAAATCCGTCCTTTTACCTTTCGTGTTGTTTGCCAGGAACTTCGATAATGACAAATGATAAGTTGAAACTGAAAAATGACTATGATATAATAAAAGTGGTAAATCAAAATTTGGAGGTGTTTATGCGGATGGAGAAGAAAACGAAACGACGTGGAATGGACCCTATTGTTACTTTAGCGCTGATTTTTGTTGTACTCAAAGTAGCTGGATTGATTTCGTGGCCCTGGCTGTGGGTATTAAGTCCGATCTGGCTTACGTTCTTGTTTTGCGCCGTTATCTTTT
>CANOCD010000159.1 GCA_947564495.1 uncultured Angelakisella sp.
TGCCCGACTAGGATTCGAACCCAGACAAACAGAGTCAGAGTCTGTCGTGCTACCTTTACACAATCGGGCATCGTTCCTTTGGAACAGCTTTCTTATTATATCCCGTGGATGCCCCTTTGTCAAGGGGCTTTCTGGGGTTTCGTGTAAAATTTTCCGCTGGCCCCTTTTCTGTTTTTCCCTTTGTTTCCCATAAAATACCCCGTTTGGTAGAATTTACTTAAATTCTATTATGGGAGGTCTTTTCTATGGCAGCATATGGCTATGTCCGGGTGTCCACCCGGGAGCAGAACGAGGCACGGCAGCTGGCGGCCCTCCGCCAGTGGGGGATCGGGACGGGGCAGCTGGTGCTGGATAAGCAGAGCGGCAAGGACTTCCAGCGGCCCGGGTGGATGGGGCTGATGGAACGGCTTCAGCCGGGGGACCTGGTGGTGGTCCAGAGCATCGACCGGCTGGGGCGCAGCTACGAGGAAATCTTGGAGCAGTGGCGGGCCATCACCCGGGAGAAGGGGGCCGACCTCCTGGTCCTGGATATGCCCATGCTGGATACCCGGGCCAAGGGCCAGGACCTCACCGGAAAGTTCATCTCGGATATGGTCCTCCAGGTCCTCTCCTACGTGGCCCAGACCGAGCGGGAGAACATCCACCGCCGTCAGGCGGAGGGTATCGCCGCAGCCAAGGCCCGGGGCGTTCGATTCGGGCCGCCTCCCCTTGCCACCCCGGGCCTGGCCGCCGCCCTCCGGGAGTACCGGGCCGGGCGGCTGTCGGTCCGCAAGGCCGCCGCCATGGCGGGGATGCACCCCAGCACCTTCTACCGGCGGGCGGCGGCTATCAGTCCCAAGAAAGGCAAGTCCTAACCCCGGGCGTCCACGTACTCCACCAGGAGGTGGGCCGGAAGCAGCCCCCGGAGGCGGGCCTTGCAGGGCTCCGGGTCGTCGTAGCCCTCCCCCAGGCCGGTGATCCGCACTGTGACCTTCCGGGCCGGGCAGTCCTCGGTGATGGTCCCCTCCAGCCCCGCGGCGGCCAACAGCTTTTCCGCCCCCGCCGGGGTCCGCTCCCCCTCCCCCAGGGAGAGAAGGGCCAGCACCCCCTTCCGCCGGGCCTCCAACGAGGCCCCGGGCCGGGGCGGGATCTTCAGGATGCCCTCCCACTCCTCCAGCCGCTCCTTGGCGCAGGTAAGAGGCCACCAGTCCTCCCCCGCCCGGTCGATGAGCTCCAACAGGGTCTGGAAGCCGTACTGATAGGCCCGCATCTCGTTGCGGACCATGGTCCAGCCCTCCAGGTCGTAAAAGCCCAGGGCGGTCATATCCCGGAACATCTGGCTCTTGGGCAGGTCCAGGGCGGGATTGTAGCTCATGCCCCCACCCCCATCCGTTCAAGGTAGATGTCCCCGGCCACGATCAGCTGGTCCTCCCGGGGGGACACGTCCGCCGCCGGGGAAATCACCTTGCAGTTTTTGACCCCCCGCTGGCTCATCACCACCTGGCAGACCTTGGCAACCGGCCAGCCCTCCCCCATGTCCAGGGCGGCCATCTCCTCCCGGAGGGCGGCCTGGCAGGCGGCGCTCACCCCGCCGTAGTCCCAGCCCTCCTCCGGCTCCACCTTGACCTCCAGGTCCACCGGGAGCTCCTCCGCCTTTCTCGCCAGGACGTCGATGCCCAGCTCCCGGCGGTCCCGGAACAGGGCTTGAAGGCCGGCAAGCTGGCTGTCGCTTGCCTCCCCGGCGCTGCCGTAGACCACCAGGTCCAGGGTTCCCCCGCCCCGGTGGACGGGCAGGACCTTGGCCTTGCCGATCCCCGGCTGGGCCAGGGCCAGGGCCTGGTAGTAACCGGGGCTCCCCCCTGCGGCGGGGTCCCGGCAGGCGGCCAGCAGCCGGGCCCGGAGTTCCCCGTCGGTCTCCGGGTCGCTGCCCCCCTGGCAGGCGGTGAGCTGGTAGACCTGGTTGATCCCCGGGGGCGGGGTGACCATGACGGTGATGCTCCCGTTCTGGAGGTTGTACCGGCTCCCCGGCTCCACCGCCTGGACGTTGGCGATGGCGCTGATGAGGGTCCCCCCCATGATCACGTCCTGGGTGGTGGCAAAGACCATGGCCTCCGGCCCCCCGGACTGGACCAGGGTCCCCGCCGGGATGAGGATCTGATACCCCGCCGGGGTGTTCCGCTGAAAGACCACCAGCCCGGCGGCCCTGGCCCCTTCCTTCCGGATCAAGCCCCGGAGGGCGGCGTGGCGCTCCAGGGCCTCCCCGGTGGCGGTGTCGAAAAAGGCTTGGCGGGCGGTCTCCTCCGCCTGCTGGCAGTAGGTGTCCAGCTGGGCCGCCAGCACCCGCAGCCGGATCATCACGTCGCTGGCCTGGTCCGGGGCGCAGGCCACCAGGTTGGTGTAGTAGCTGGTCATCTGCTCCAGCAGCTGGTCGTAGTATTTCATCTCAAACCTCCGTTTTCATGGTGATGTCCTGGCCGCTCCAGACAAAGCGGCAGTCCACCAGGGCCCGGTCCGCCTCCGGGTCGTACCGGCATTGGACCTCCGCCAGGCGGACCCCCGCCATAGGCGCCAGGGCCTCCTCGATCATCTCCCGGGCGGCGGCGTTCATGGCGGCCTCGTCCCCCCGGGGGAGGGCGTAAAGCCGGCTCCCCAGCTCCGGGTCCAGGGGGAAGCTCCCCCGGCGGATGCAGAGCCGCAGCCGGATACGCTGGGCGATCTCCTCCGCCCCGGTGATGGGGATGGCCCACCCCTGGAGGGTCCGGGCAAAGTCCCGCTTGTCAAAGTCCAGCTTCAAGTCCATCTGATTTTCCCCCTTTCACCCCTGCTTCGGGAACGCCTGCCCGTTGATGGTCACCATCCCGTCGGCCCCCAGGAGGATGCTCCCGCCCCCCTTGGAGGTCAGCCGGACGCTCCCGTCCTGCCCCAGGCGGACGCTCCCCCCGCCGGCGGCGATCTCCACCTCCCCCGGGGCCAGCCCCCGGCTCTCCGCCGAGACCCCGGCGCAGAGGTCCCCGTCCCCGGTCCGCAGGAGGAGGACCTCCTGGCCCTCCCGGGGGCACCAGCGGTATCCCCCGGGGCCCACCACGGGACGGTGGCGGTACTCCCGGTCGGCCACCGCCCCCCAGTCCCCGCCCGCCAAGGAGTAGGAGACCACCCCCAGGGCGGCGTCGCTCCCGGCGCTCTCCCGGGAAAGGATTCGGTCCAACGTCATAACAAAGCCCTCCTTTCTTGTCTGATCCTACGAATAAGCCCGGCTGGTCAGGGTGAGGGTGGTGTACTCCCCCTGGTCGCTCCGGTCCCAGCGGCACCGCCACAGGGTCATAGCCCCCTGGCGGCCGATGCCCCCGGTGTCCATCTCCACGCAGTCCCCGGGCCAGAGGTCCGCCCACCCGGGCAGCACCGCCTCAGCCAGGTGGACCCCCCGCTGGGCGGAAAGGAACTGCTGGTAGCCGTCGGCCAGGGGGACGGTGGCGTACTCGGCGGCGGGGATGACATACCGCCTCCGCCGGACCTGCCAGGGGTTGCCGAAGGGGTTCGTGAGCCTCCGGCTGTAGTTCCCCTGGCGGTCCCGGAGGATCATCTCGGAGATGACCGAAGCCCGGCGCAGGGTATCCTCCACCCGGAGGTACCGCAGCCCCGCCTCCCCCGGCCTGTTTGTGACCTTGGCCACAGGGGAAGAACTCCGCTCCTCCACCGCCACCCGGTCCCCCCTGGCGACAACGGGATACCGCCCGTAGGCCCGCATACAGAAGGCTCGGAACACCTCCCACTCGCAGAGCCCCTTGGAGACGGCGAAGATACCGGCCTCGTGGTCCCGGGGCACCGACAGCCGGGTAAAGCCGTAGGGCTCCAGGTGCTGGCGGAACAGCTCCCGGGTGGTGATGTTATAGTAGGTCCTGGGCAGGGCCTCGTTATCCAGCAGCAGCCCGCCCCGGCTCCTGGCCTGGACCGAGAAGGTCCGCCCCTCCCCGTTCTCCCGGGTGGTCTGCTGGTCGCAGAAGCCGGAGAACAGCTCCTTCCCGCCCCGTGTGACCCGGACCCCCACCCCGATGCCGGGGAGCAGTCCCTTGACGATGGGAAAGCTGGCGGCGAGGCTTTGGGCGGGGCTTTCCAGGGTGCGGGTGACGCTCACCGAAAGGGGGTGGGAAAGGCGGTAGACCTCCCCGCCGGGGTAGGTGAGTTCCAGGGTGACAGGTTCCATGTGATACCTCCTTTTATGATTCCGTTTCCTCCTGCAAAAGCCGGGCCAGGAGGAGGTTGGGCGCAGCCCACGTTCGGAGGACTCCGCCGGGAGCCCAGGCGCTGGCGGTTTGCACGATTTTTTTCCTGACACGCCAGCCTGTGCTCCTGATTGCCAACGCTTCGGTTTGTCGTTAGGCCGTGACCCTTTGGGCGTGCGCTCTTTGGGCGTGCATCCTAGGTCCTGTCTCTGGTTGATGGCTTAACGACGTTGCCCTTCCGGCGGACCTTCTTTCCGT
>CANOCD010000160.1 GCA_947564495.1 uncultured Angelakisella sp.
CGGTTGTTGGCGTGCATCATCAGGATGCGGCCGATCCGCTCGTCCACGTCCTTATCGGGGTTGTAGACGGTGGAACCGGAGGTCAGCGTCCCGGAGTAGACCCGGAAGAAGCCCAGCTTGCCCACGTAGGGGTCGGTCATGATCTTAAAGGCCAGGGCGGCGAAGGGGGCGTCGTCACTGGAGGGACGCTCCTCCTCTTCCTCGGTGTCGGGGTTGACGCCCTTGATGGCCTCGATGTCGGTGGGGGCGGGCATATAGTCCACGATGGCGTCCAGCAGGTTCTGGACCCCCTTGTTCTTGTAGGAGGTGCCGCAGGTGACGGGGACCATCTGGTTTGCCAGGGTGGCGGCACGGATGACCTTCTTGATCTCCGCCACGTCCAGGTCCTCGCCCTCCAGGTATTTCTCCATGAGGGTCTCGTCCTGCTCGGCCACGGCCTCCAGGAGCTTGCCCCGGTACTCCTCGGCCAGCTCCACCATATCCTCGGGGATGGGTTCCTCCCGGATGTCCACGCCCAGGTCGTCGTAGTAGATCTCGGCCTTCATCTTCACCAGGTCGATGATGCCCCGGAAGGTCTCCTCGGCGCCGATGGGCAGCTGGATGGGGACGGCGTTGCACTTGAGCCGGTCGTGGACCATCCGCAGGACGTTGAAGAAGTCGGCCCCCATGATGTCCATCTTGTTGACGTAGATCATCCGGGGGACGTGGTACTTGTCCGCCTGGCGCCACACCGTCTCGGACTGGGGCTCCACGCCGCCCTTGGCGCACATGACGGTAACGGAACCGTCCAGCACCCGCAGGGAACGCTCCACCTCCACGGTGAAGTCCACGTGGCCGGGGGTGTCGATGATGTTGATCCGGTGGCGGTTCTTCTTGGCCAGGGCCGGATCGTGCTGATACTCGGAGTGGGACCAAAAACAGGTGGTAGCGGCGGAGGTGATGGTGATGCCTCTCTCCTGCTCCTGCGCCATCCAGTCCATCTGGGCGGTACCGTCGTGGGTCTCACCGATCTTGTGCGTCTTGCCCGTGTAGAACAGGATGCGCTCAGTCGTGGTGGTCTTGCCCGCGTCGATATGCGCCATGATGCCGATGTTCCGGGTCATCTCCAGAGATACTTCTCTTGGCATAATGCCCTCCTAAAAATCAGAAATGCTGTTCCCCCTCCCCGGCGTCCCAAGGAACCGGGGAAGCGGAAAGTGAAATTGCGAAAGTGCTGCTTAATAGCGGTAGTGGGCGAACGCCTTGTTGGCCTCGGCCATCTTGTGGGTGTCGTCCCGCTTCTTGCAGGCGCCGCCCTGGTTGTTCAAAGCGTCGCAGATCTCGCCGGCCAGACGCTCCCGCATGGTCTTTTCGCTGCGGGCCCGGGAATAGGCTGTCAGCCACCGCAGGCCCAGGGTCTGCCGCCGCTCGGGGCGGACCTCCATGGGCACCTGGTAGGTGGCGCCGCCCACACGGCGGGCTTTGACCTCCAGCACGGGCATGATGTTCTCCATCGCCTGCTCAAAGGCCTCCAGGGGATCTTTGCCGGTCTTTTCACGGACGATGTCGAAGGCGCCGTACACGATCTTCTGGGCCACGCCCTTTTTGCCGTCCAGCATGATGCTGTTCACCAGGCGGGTCACCAGCTTGGAATTGTACAGGGGGTCCGGCAATACGTCTCTCTTTGCGATATTACCTCTTCTTGGCACTTCGCTTCCCTCCTTCATATTTAGTATGAGATCATCGGTACTCGAAAGCACGAAACTCCCGCTTGCGCCAGAATAGGGAATATCCTGTATCGGATAAACTGCCTGTTCTGGCAGATATTATGCAAGTTCAGGGGGCTCTTACTTTGCGGCACCAGCCTTTTTGGGCCTCTTCGCGCCGTACTTGGAGCGGGCCTGCATTCTCTTGGCCACGCCCTGGGCGTCCAAGGTGCCGCGGATGATGTGGTAACGGACACCGGGAAGGTCCTTGACACGACCGCCACGGATGAGGACCACGCTGTGCTCCTGCAGGTTGTGGCCGATGCCGGGGATGTAGCAGGTCGCCTCGATGCCGTTGGAAAGGCGGACCCTGGCTACCTTACGGAGAGCGGAGTTGGGCTTCTTGGGGGTGGATGTCCGGATAGCGGTACATACACCACGCTTCTGGGGAGAATTCTGCTGGATGGCCGCGCGCTTCTTGGAGTTCCATCCTCTCAGCAGGGCGGGGGCTGTGGATTTCTTCTCCACCGTCTCTCTGCCTTTGCGGACGAGCTGGTTAAAGGTTGGCATAATTCTTGCACCTCCTTATAAATAGATTCCCGGCCGGCGTCTTTTCGCCGGTCGATCTGCTTTCCGGCGGCCTTTGGAGCCGATTTTGGCCCAATGCCACCGAGTACCTATTTTACCAAACGGCTCCAAGGGTTGTCAAGTGATTTTTTGGAGATTTCGTAGAAGTTTGCCGGGGGATTTTAGGCAGGACGCCAAAGAAGGGCGGGGGACCCCGAAAAAAACGGAAATTTCCTCTTGACTCTCACACGGTGGGATACCTTATACTGGTATCCGGGCCCAGGAAGAACAAAGGAGGAATAACAAATGCTCAAGATCGGGATCTTTTCCAAACTCTCCAGGATCAGCATTCGGATGCTGCGCTACTACGACGAAAACGGGCTGCTGACCCCCGGGGAGGTGGACCCCGTCACCGGCTACCGGTACTACCACGAGAGCCAGCTCCCCGAGGCGGAGCGCCTCATGGCCCTCCGGGAGATGGGTTTCGGGGTGGAGGCCATGGGGGCCATCCTCCGGGCCTACGGCGACCCGGCGGCTCTGGAGCAGTTCCTCCGGGTGCGTGGGGAGGAGCTCCGGGCCGAGCTGGAGACAGTCCGGCGGCGGCTCACCCTGCTGGAGACCACCCTGGAACGGGTGGGAAAGGACGGGATCATCATGGAATACAACGTTACCTTAAAAGAACTGCCCCGGCGCCAGGTGGCAAGCCTCCGGGCTGTCATCCCCAGTTACTGGCAGGAGGGGGAACTGTGGCAGCGGATGATGGCCGAGACCGCCGGTCAGTCCCTGCAAATGGCTGAGCCCTGCTACAGCATGGCCATCTTCCACGACAGCGAATACCGGGAGGAGAACGTGGACGTGGAGGTCCAGATGGCGGTGAAGGGCAGCTACACCGACACCGAAAGCGTTCGGTTCTTCACGGCGGGACCCCAGGACATCGCCTCGGTGACCATCCGGGGGAGCTACCAGCAGATGAACGGGGCCAACCAGGCCCTGGCCTCCTGGATCGCCGCCAACGGCTACGAGATCAACGGGCCCATGTTCAACATCTACCACGTGGGCCCGGCCCAGACCCCGGACGAGGCCCAGTGGGTCACCGAGGTCTGTATGCCGGTGGGGCGGAAGTAGGCTCCGTCCGACTTGCGGCGCAAGACAAGGTCTGCTAAAATAGGGGTCAGAAAGGAAGGTTGCCCGTCATGGCTTTTGATTTTAAGAAGGAATACAAGGAGCTCTACCTGCCCCCCAAGGCCCCCGGCATCCTGGAGGTGCCCCCCGCCCGCTATCTTGCGGTCCGGGGCAAGGGGGACCCCAACCAGGAGGGCGGGGCCTACAAGGCGGCGGTGGGGCTTCTCTACGCCGTGGCCTACACCCTTCGGATGAGCGGCAAGGCCGGGCGGGCCATCCCCGGGTTTTTCCCCTACGTCGTCCCGCCCCTGGAGGGTTTCTGGGAGCAGGAGGGCGGCGGGGAGCTGGACCTTTCCAACAAGGCCGGGTTCCGCTGGATCTCGGTCATCCGCCTGCCCGATTTCGTCACCCCCGAGGACTTCCAATGGGCCAAGGGCGAGGCCGCCCGGAAGAAGGCGCTGGACTGCTCCCCGGTGGAGCTCCTCCCTGTGGAGGAGGGGCTCTGCGTGCAGATGCTCCATCTGGGGTCCTACGACAGCGAAAAGGCGTCCATCGACCGGATGGTACGGTTTGCGGGGGAGCAGGGGTTTGTGGTGGATCTTTCTCCTGTTCGGCTGCACCATGAGATCTACCTTTCCGACCCCCGCAGGGTACAGGAGGACAAGCTGAAAACGGTACTTCGCCTGCCGGTCCGGCGGGGGTGAGGGCGGGTCACCCCAAGGTCGGCGACAGGCGCAGCCCTTCACGGCCAACCGCCGAAGGCGGCTCTTAGGCCATGAGAGATTGTGCCTATCTCTGGCCTTGGATAGGAAATAGGACTACCGCCCCCGCCAGGGCCTCCCCTGAAAGGGGAGGTGGCCGAAGGCCGGAGAGGTGGCCGCCGCAGGCGGCCCTACAGCCTAGCGAGAACCGCCACCCACCCCTAACCCGCCAGCCAGCACATTCCAGATTCGGCCTTACGGCCTGTCTGGAAGGCCAGGCGGTACAGGGCGCAAGCGAGGGCGCTCCTGCGGCTGGGTGTCGGCACAGTCTCGTTACCGGCCGCAGGTTGTCACTTCGAGAAAACGAAGCTAAGAAAGGG
>CANOCD010000161.1 GCA_947564495.1 uncultured Angelakisella sp.
TATCCCTCCGAAGGGAGGGATAGATCCGCTTTGGGAGGAGAGTTTTTTGGTCGATCCAAGGGTCCTTGTCATCGAGGATGACCCGGATACCCTCCGCCTCCTTGTCTCCCTGCTGAAGACAGAGGGCTGGCGGACCACCTCCGCCGCCAACGGCAGCGAAGGACTTTACGCCGCCGCCGGGTACCTCCCCGACCTGGTGCTCCTGGATCTGGAGCTACCGGGGATGGACGGCTGCCAGGTCATCGGCCACCTTCGGGAGTGGTACGAGGGCCCCGTCATCGCCCTGTCCCAAGAGACCGGGGAGGAGGCCGTCATCCGGGCTTTGGACCTGGGGGCGGACGACTACATCCCCAAGCCCTTCTCCCAGGGGGTGCTCCTGGCCAGGATGCGGGCGGCCCTGCGCCGGGCCCGCCGCCAGCTCCAGGAGCCCGCTCCCCCCAAGGCCGCCTACACCACCGGGGGCCTCACCGTGGATTTCGCCCGGCACCGGGTCACGGTGGACGGGACGCCGGTGCATCTGACCCAGAACGAGTTCCGCATCGTGGAGCTGCTGGCCTGGAAACCGGGCCAGGTGGTCCCCTACAGCTACCTGATGGAGCGCATCTGGGGGCCCTACGTCCCGGGGAACAACAAGATCCTGCGGGTGAACATGACCCACATCCGGCGCAAGCTGGAAAAGACCCCGGGGGAGCCCCGGTACATCATGACCGAGCCCGGCATCGGCTACCGCATCGCCGGCCCGGACAAGGACGGCCCCCAGCCCGCCGGCGCAAAGACGGTTTCTGCATCCCAGCCCCAAAAGGGGGCGGGGAGTAGAGATAAAAATCGCGAATGAGCGAACAAGCGAATGAGCGAAAGTCAGAACCTAAAGGAGGAAACACTGATGAAAAAGAAACTTTTGAGCCTGGCCCTGGCCGCCCTTATGGTGCTGGCGGTGACCGGCTGCCGCGGCGCCGACCCCGCCCCGGCCCCCGACTCCCCGGCCGCCACCCCCAACTCCCCGGCTGCCACCCCCGACGCCAGCACCCCCGCGGAGCCCGCCGCCGAGAAGTACAAGATCGGCATCATCACCGGCACCGCTTCCCAGGGCGACGAGGAGATCACCCAGGCCAACAAGATGAAGGAAAAGTATCCTGACATGATCGTCACCGCTACTTATCCTGACAACTTCACCACCGAGACCGAGACGGTCATCTCCAACGCCGTTGCCATGGCCTCCGACCCTGACGTCAAGGCCATTGTCTGGTGCCAGGCCATCCCCGGCACCACCGCCGCCATCAACAAGGTCAAGGAGACCCGCCCCGACATGATCTTCATCGTGGGCACCCCCGGCGAGGACCCCGGCGTTATCGCCCCCGTGGCTGACATCGTCTTCCAGACCGACGAGCCCGGCTGCGGCATCACCATCCCCGCCCAGGCCGCCAAGCAGGGCGCCAAGACCCTCATCCACTACTCCTTCCCCCGCCACATGAGCTACGCCCTCATCGTGGCCCGTCACGAGAACCTGAAGAAATACTGCGCTGAGAACAACATCGAGCTGGTGGACGTCACCGCTCCCGATCCCACCGGCGACAGCGGCATCACCGGCGCCCAGCAGTTCATCATGGAGGACGTTCCCCGCCAGGTGGCCAAGTACGGCAAGGACACCAGCTTCTTCACCACCAACTGCGGGATGCAGGAGCCCCTCATCCGCAAGGTCTTTGAGGAAGGCGCCATCTACACCCTCCAGTGCTGCCCCTCCCCCTTCCACGCCTATCCCGCCGCTCTGAACATCGACATGGCCGGCCACGAGGCTGACGTCGCCTACATCATGGAGCAGCTGACCAAGAAGGCCGAGGAGTACAATATGCACGGCCGGGCCTCCACCTGGGGCGTCCCCTGCAATATGCTCTTCATCGACGCCGGCGTTGAGTACGCCAAGAAGATCCTGGACGGCCAGACCTCCGGCATCGTGGACGACAAGGTCATCCGTGACACCATCGCCGAGTGCGCCGCCCACTTCACCGAGGGCATGGAGATGACCCTCACCAACTACGAGGAGAACGGCAAGACCTTCGAGAACCACTACCTGGTCATGGCCGACTTCGTGGATTTCTAAGCGGTCAAGCGGCCGCAGGCGCTCCCTACTTTATGTAGTATGGAGGCCAAACAGGTGCCTGGAGTCCTGTGTCCTGCCTAGCGTAAGGCTGTAGCGGCTCCTTGGCGCCCTGAAAGAAACCAAACCCCCGCCGGCTTGCCCTGGCAAGCCGGCGGGCGGCATAATGGGGACCATTGATCCGCCCCCACGATCCCAACCGGGGTCATGGGGCTGGATCAGTGGTTCACGGAACGCCCGCTTTGCCGGGCCGTGACAACGACAACAAGAAGGAGGGATAGCGGAATGCCAGCGGAGCAGGAATACGTTCTGAAAATGGAACATATCTCCAAAGAATATTCCGGCAACCGGGTGCTGAAGGATGTCAGCCTGCACATCCGCCCCGGGGAAATACACGCCCTGATGGGCGAAAACGGGGCGGGCAAGTCCACGCTGATGAACATCCTGTTCGGGATGCCGGTGATCCACACCACCGGCGGCTTTGAGGGCTCGGTGGAGGTGGCCGGGGAGCCGGTGAAGATCGACACCCCCTTAAAGGCCATGGAGCTGGGCATCGGCATGGTCCACCAGGAGTTCATGCTCATCCCCGGCTTTACCGTCACCGAGAACATCAAGGTGGGCCGGGAGATCAGCCACCCCAACCTGGTCAGCCGCCTGGCGGGAAAGTCCATGGAGACCCTGGACCTGGACGCCATGGCCCGGGACGCCAAAAAGGCCCTGGACACCATCGGCCTGAAGATCGGGGAGAACGCCCTGGTCCGGGGGCTGCCGGTGGGGTATATGCAGTTCATCGAGATCGCCCGGGAGATCGACAAGCGGGGCATCCGCCTGCTGGTTTTTGACGAGCCCACCGCCGTCCTCACCGAGAGCGAGGCCGACCGCCTCCTGGAGGCCATGCAGACCATCTCCTCCCAGGGCATCGCCATCATCTTTATCACCCACCGTCTGGACGAGGTCATGGCGGTGGCCGACAGCCTCACCGTCCTCCGGGACGGGGAGTTCGTGGCCCGCCGGGAGGTCAAGGAGACCAGCGCCGTGGAGATCGCCGAGCTGATGATCGGCCGGAAGGTGGAAAAGCTGGTGGACGCCGACGGGGAGGACGACCGGAAGCTCTCCGACGACGACATCGCCGTTTCCCTTCGGGATTACTACGTGGATATGCCCGGGGAGCAGGTCAAGGGCATCGACCTGGACATCCGCCGGGGGGAGATCTTCGGCATCGGCGGCCTGGCCGGGCAGGGAAAGCTGGGCATCCCCAACGGGGTCATGGGCCTGTATGACACCGCCGGGGAGGTAAAGATCGCCGGGAAAACGGTGGACCTTACCAAACTGGGAGAGGCCCTGCGGAACAAGGTGGCCTTCGTCTCCGAGGACCGCCGTGGGGTGGGCCTCCTCTTGGAGGAGAGCATCGAGCAGAACATCGTCTTTTCCGCCCTGGAGGTCAACAACGACTTCACCCGGAAGTTCGGCTTCTTCCGCCTTTACGACGCCAAAAAGGCCCGGGCCTACGCCCAGGAGATGGTGGAAAAGCTGGACATCCGCTGCACCGGCATCAAGCAGCACACCGGGCGCCTTTCCGGGGGCAACCAGCAGAAGGTCTGCCTGGCCCGGGCCCTGGCCCTGAACCCGGAGATCCTTTTCGTCTCCGAGCCCACCCGGGGCATCGACATCGGCGCCAAAAAGCTGGTGCTGGAGTACCTCACCAAGCTCAACCGGGAGCAGGGGATGACCGTCATCGTGGTCTCCTCCGAGCTGGTGGAACTGCGGAGCATCTGCGACCGCATCGCCATCGTCTCCGACGGCAAGCTCAACGGCATCCTGGCCCCGGACGCCAGCGACGCCGACTTCGGTCTGGCCATGTCCGGCACAAGGAAGGGAGGGAAAGCCCATGGCTGAGAAAGCGAAAAAGCTGGTGGACCAGTTCGGTCTGCCCCGTGTCATCATCGTGGGGTTCTTCCTCCTCCTGGTGGTCTGCGCCGGGGGGTTCCAGATGAACCTCTTCCAGATCTTCAGCGACTGCATCCGCCGCTGGGGGATGTACGGCATCCTGGCCCTGGCCATGGTCCCCGCCATCCAGTGCGGCATCGGCCCCAACTTCGGCATCACCATGGGCATCGTGGGGGGGCTTTTGGGCGGCCTCATCGTCATTGAGTACCGGGTCGCCGAAAGCGAAGCCCTCATCGCCATGGGCGGGCCCCTGTTCGCCCAGTGGGCGGCGGTGCTCCTGGCCATCGCCATCGGCATCGTCCTGGCCATCGGCATCGGCTGGCTCTACGGCCTGCTCCTCAACCGGGTCAAGGGCTCCGAGATG
>CANOCD010000162.1 GCA_947564495.1 uncultured Angelakisella sp.
GGAAGACCCGGCATGGATCGGCATTCGGGACATTTCTCCTTTGGCCGGCATGACCCGGCTGCGGGAGCTGACCCTGGAACACCTGGAGTGTCAAGATCTGTCCGTTTTGAAAAAGTTGACTTCGTTGGAAAGCCTGGAACTGCAATATTGCGGCATCAAGGACATTTCGGTTTTGCAGGATCTTTCCGGGCTGAAACAGCTGAATTTACATAGCAACAAGATCACCGACCTTTCCGCTCTCTCCAGTTTGGCTGGACTAAAAGAATTGAGACTTAGCGAAAATCAGATCGCTGACCTCTCTCCTCTTTCAAGGCTCACGGGCTTGGAGCATATCAATCTTGAAAGCAATCAGGTAAAAAGTTTGGACGGGCTGGAAGATCTGACCGGGCTTACTTATCTTAATATGGGGAAAAACCAGATCGATAGTCTGGGCCCCATTGCAAAGGCGGGAAAACTAAAATACTTCTACGGAAGTGATAATCGGATCACCAGTCTGGGGGCCCTTTCCGGAAAGCCGGAGCTGACCTCGGTGTCAGCGGGCAACAACAAGATCACCGACCTGTCTCCCCTGTCCGGCCTGCCCGAGGACGCCTATCTCTCCCTGGACGGGAACAACATTTCCGATTGGTCGCCGGTGGCCCATGTCACCACCGTCTATGGCCGTCCCAAGTAAAGGAGGTACTCCCTATGCAAATGACCCTATGTCCCAACGGGCACTACTACGACGCCGCCATCAACCCCCAGTGCCCCTACTGCGCCGAGGCCGGCAGCCAGGATGTGGGGGTCACCCAGGCGGTGCCCCGGGCCCCGGGGAGCGCCCCCCGGGACCCCGGGGCCACCCAGGTGGTCATCAAGAAGAAGCTGGGCATCGACCCGGTGGTGGGCTGGCTGGTCTGTATCGAGGGCCCCGACAAGGGGAGCGATTTCCGCCTCCACGCCGACAACAACTACATCGGCCGGGACCCCTCTATGGACGTCTGCATCCCCGGAGACGACACCGTCACCCGGGACCGCCACGCCCTGCTTGCCTACGACTTTGAGACCCGGGCCTTCTACCTGGCCCCCACCGGGGGCAAGAAGAACCCCCGGCTCAACGGAAAGCCGGTGCTGGCCGCCGTGGAGCTGGCCCCCTACGACCACATCCAGCTGGGGGAGACCACCTTGCTTTTCGTTCCCCTCTGCGGCGACCGGTTCGATTGGCAATGAGCCGGGAGCCTCGCCTCGCCTCGGGGGGCTTCTCCCACCAGGGGGCCCGTTCCTCCCAGCAGGACTTTTTCGGCCTGATAGAGCTCCCCCAAAAGGGGCTGCTGGCGGTGGTAGCCGACGGCATCGGGGGGATGGATCACGGGGCCGAGCTTTCCCGCCTGGCGGTGGAGGCCCTGCTGGAGCACTTTTCCGCCACCCCCGCCGCCGGGGACCCGGCAGCGGAGCTCTGCGACCTCTGTGCCCAAGGGGCGTGGAGGGTCCGGGAATTTTTGGGCCGGGATAAAAGCGGGGGGACCACCCTGGTCGCCGCCCTGATCCGGAAGGGAGGGCTCTCCTTCCTCTCCGTCGGGGATAGCCGCCTGGCCCTGGTCCGGGGACATTCCCTGCTGTGGCTCAACCGACCCCACAACCGGGCCGCCCAGCTGCTGGAGCTGGCCGCCCAGGGGGAGGCCACCCTGGCCCAGGCCCTTCGGGACCCGGGGGGGCGGGATCTGACCTCCTATCTGGGCTGCCCCGACCACATCCCGGTGGACCTTTCCCCGGAGCCGGTCCCCCTGGTCCACGGGGACCGGGTGCTGCTGATGACCGACGGCGTTTTCGGGACCCTCTCCCCGGAGGAGATCGCCGGCGCCGTCACCCCCGCCGCCCCCAAGGCCGCCCTGGGGCTTGCCCGGGCGGTGGAACAAAAACAGCGCCCCTTCCAGGATAACTACACGGCGGTGGTCCTCTCCTTCTGAGGGACCGCCCCCAACGATTTGAAGATGGAGGAACCAGGTTATGAAAAAGATCCTATCCCTTGCCCTGGCCGTTTTGCTGCTGCTGGCCCTTTCGGTCCCCGCCTTTGCCGAGGAGACCGCCGTCACCGAGGCCCGAAACGGGGTGGTGCGGATCATCGGCCAGACCGCCGACGGCAAGCTGTACCACTCGGGGAGCGGCTTTGCCGTGGGTGACCCCGGGGAAAAGGTCAGTGTCTTTGTCACCAACCACCATGTCATCGCCTCCTTCGCCAAGGTCTATGTGGTGCTGGACTACGTGGGGGAGGGGGGTACCTGGCTGGAGGCCACCGTCCTCAAGACCTGGGAGACCCCCGACCTGGCCATCCTCTCCATCCAGACCCCCCTGGATATGTGGACCCCCCTGCCCCTCATGTCGGCGGCGGAGGTGAAGGCCACCCAGGATGTCTTTGCCCTGGGCTTCCCCGGGGTGGCGGACATCCTTTCAGACAACGCCCAGCAGCGGGTCCCCTCCACCTCGGCTGACGTCACCATCACCAAGGGCATCGTCAGCAAGGAGAAGATCAGCTGGAATGAGACCGACGTCATCCAGACAGACACCGAGATCAACGGCGGCAACTCCGGCGGTCCCCTGGTCACCTCCCAGGGGTATGTGGTGGGGATCAACACCGTGGGGGTCAGCAACAAATCCGGCCCGGGGTACGGCATCAACGGGGCGCTGTTCATCGACTACGCCATGGCCGCCCTGGACGACCTGAAGCTGCCCTACCAGGCGGTCACCGCTCAGGACGCCCCGGCGGAGGAGAACGGGGAGGCCGTCCCCGTCATCGAGCCCGTGCCGGAAAAGAAGTCTAACGCCGTCCCTGTCCTCATCGGGGTGGCTGCGGCCGTTGTGGCGGCGGTGGTCATCGGCCTGATCCGGAACAAAAAAACCGCCGCCGGCGGCCAGGGGGAGAGTTCCCGCACCGTGGCGGTGAAGAAGAGCTCCAGCCTGGAGGGCCTTTCCGGCCCCTTCGCCCAAAAGAGCTTCCCCCTGGGGAATCGGGTGGCCATCGGCCGGGACCCCGCCCGCTGCGCCATCGTTTTCCCCGAGGGGACCCCGGGGGTCAGCGCCCTCCACTGCGAGGTCCGACGGGAGGGCTCCGGCTTCACCGTCACCGACCTGGGGTCCTCCTACGGGACCTTCTTCGCCAACGGGACCAAGCTGTCCCCCAACCTGCCCTATCCCCTGGGCCCCGAGGAGAGCTTCTACCTGGGGGACCAGGCCAACAGCTTCCGGCTCCAGTAGGGGCCCGGTAAAGCACACCCATCCTGACCGAAAGCCGGAGAGCGGAGGTTTGCGCTTCCGCCCCCGGCCTTTCTTTTGGCGAAAGGAGAAGCCATGGAGACCTATCTTTTCAGCGACCAAGGCCCCCTGGAACAGAATGAGGACTGCGTGCTGGTGGTGGAGGACAAAAAAAGGTCCGCCCTGGCTCTGATGGCCGCCGACGGCCTGGGGGGCCACGGGGACGGTGCCACAGCCTCCCGGTTGGCGGCCCGCATCATCGGGGAGGGGTTCCTCCAGGACCCAACCCTGGAGGAGGAGGCTCTGGCGGGGCTGTTTCGCCAGGCCCACCAGGCCATCCTCCGGGAGCAGCGGCCGGGCCACCGGATGAAGTCCACAGCGGCGGCGGTCTTTCTCCTGGAAGGGCGGGGGGTGGCGGTGCACATCGGGGACAGCCGGATCTACCGCTTCGCCGGGGGAAAGCTCCGCTGGCAGAGCCTGGACCACAGTGTCCCCCAGTTGGCGGTCTGGGCCGGGGAGATCGGCCCCGAGGGCATCCGGAGCCACCCGGACCGGAACCGCCTCTACCGGGCTTTGGGCGGGGACAGCTGCGAGCCCCAGGTGAGCCCTTTGGGCCCCATAGAAACGGGGGAAGCCCTGCTGGTCTGCACCGACGGCTTCTGGGAGCCGGTGACCGAGGAGAGGATGGAGGAGGTGCTGCGGGTGGCGGCCTCCCCGAGGACCTGGCTGGAGACGCTGCGGCGGGAGGCGCTGGAACAGGGGGGCTGGAGAGATAACGCTTCGGCAGCGGCGTCGATTTGAAGAAAGGAAGAAATCCTTCATTTATACCCGGGCCGAATTTGAAGGGCCAGGGCGGATTGATAGACGGGACTATCCCCAAAAGGCCTTGCGGAAAGTCAAAGCGAGACGCAAAACCAGGCGGTACGGCAATTTGATGATTTCTTTCTGGCGGGCTGTCGGGGAGGTCAAAAAGACACTGGCGGTCTCCCTGTCCAGAAGCGTTGTTTGGCCGGTGGTTTTGATGGCTGCGCTTCCGCTGATGTTTGGCAGGGAGGCTATCTGGTTTTGCCATTCCTTGGGGGAGGAGGTTACGGCAGGGGTCGTAGGAGCGTGTTTCCTGTATAGGGCAAAAAACAAAGAATCCTTTTGGACTGGTTGAGATCGA
>CANOCD010000163.1 GCA_947564495.1 uncultured Angelakisella sp.
CCGCCGCCTGTGCGGCTGGGGGCTGTGCGGTCCGCCGGGCATTTCTGCTGAACGGTTTCTGCGCCGTCCCCTACTGATACGCTGTGGCGGCGGGGACAGCGGTCACGCCCTGGCTTGGTGCTTCCACTTAGCAACCTCCGGGCGTTAGCGGCCTCCTTCCGGTTGGCCGATAGGGAATCCCCGCCTGCGGGCGGGGATGAGCCCTTCGGGCAAGCGGCCTGCGGGCCGGGGATTGGGAACGGCTTTGGTGCCTCCGGCGGAGCCCTTCGGGCTATGGCCTGCGGGCCGGGGTTGGGGGGCGGCCTCGTTCCTATCACACCCCGAATACGGGGGCTCTGAAATCACTACTACTTGGAGGTGCCGTTGTGCGTAAGACGCTGTTCAGCAAATACTTCTACATCTGCTCCTCCATCATCCTCATCAGCACTGCCTTTTTGGGGGTGGTGCTGCTGGCTTTTTCCATGCAGTATTTCCGGGACGACCAGTACCACCTCCTGGAGCGCAACGTGGACCAGTCGGTGGCCCTCACCAACCTCAATTTCAGCGCCAACGGCTACCGCTACGTGGATTCTACCTACCTGGGGCCCTTCTACCAGCTCCAGGGGCAGGCCATCGGGGCGGACATCTTTCTGGTGGATATGGACGGGCGCACCCTCCTTTGCTCCAACACCACCTCCTGCAACCACGTCAACTTTTTCCTCCCCGCCGGGGTGATGGATAAGGTCAAGACCACCGGGGACTACCGGGAGACCGGCAAGCTGGGGGGGATCTATCCCACCAGCTACTACACCGTGGGGCGGCCCGTGGTGGGCAGCGACGGCCAGATGGTGGGGGCGGTGTTCGCCTCCTCCTCCTCGGCGGCCCTCACCACCTTCCTGGTGGACATTTTCCAGATGTACGTCATCAGCGCCGCCCTGGTCATGCTCATCGCCTTTATCATCATCTACTTCGTCACCTCCAATATGGTCCGGCCCCTCCAGGATATGCTTGCCGCCACCCAGAGCTTTTCCAAGGGGGATTTCTCCATCCGGGTGCCGGTGGAGGGGGACGACGAGGTGGCCATGCTGGCGGCGGCCTTCAACTCCATGGCCTCCTCCCTGGCGGTGATGGAGTCCACCCGCCGCAGCTTTACCGCCAACGTCTCCCACGAGCTCAAGACCCCCATGACCACCATTGGCGGCTTCATCGACGGCATCCTGGACGGGACCATCCCCCCGGAAAAGCAGAACTACTACCTGCGGATCGTCTCCGGGGAGGTCCAGCGGCTCTCCCGGATGGTCCGCTCCATGCTGGCCATCGCCCGGATCGAGGCCGGGGAGCTGGTCATCACCCCCGTCCCGGTGGAGATCACCGACATCGTCACCCGCACCGTCTTTACCTTCGAGCAGCGCATCGAGGAGAAGGGCATCGAGGTCCGGGGGCTGGACGCCGAAAAGTACGTGGTGGACGCCGACGCCGACCTCATCCACCAGGTCATCTACAACCTCATCGACAACGCGGTAAAGTTCGTGGATCAGGGGGGATACCTGGAGTTCGGCTACCGCCTGGAGGGGAACATGACCCTGGTCAGCGTTAAGAACTCGGGCCAGGGGGTGGCCCCGGAGGAGATCCCCAAGCTGTTCGACCGCTTCTACAAAAGCGACAAGTCCCGCAGCCTGGATAAGAACGGGGTGGGCCTGGGGCTCTCCATCGTCAAGACCATCATGAACCTGCACAACGGGGACATCTTTGTCCGCAGCGAGCCGGGGCAGTACACCGAGTTCGTGTTCAGCCTGCCCACCTCGGCCCAGGGCAAGAAGGGCCTGTTCCGCAAGCACGAATCCACGCCCAAGAAGCGTGTCGAAAAAGGGGGAAGCGAAGATGAACGAGTTTGAGAGAAGGGACTGGGAGCGGGAGGAGAACACCGCCCCCCCAGGGGGCCAGCCGGAGAAGCTGGGCCCCTCGGAGCCCTGGCCCCGGCAGGATGCCGCCCCGGCGGAGGTGTCCCCGGTGGATTCTGTCCCAGCAGACCCCGCTCCGGCGGAGGTCCCCCCGGCGGATTTTGCCCCAGTGGATATTCCTCCGGCGGAGATCCCCTCGGTGGATTCTGCCCCGGCGGATGCCCCTCCAGTGGATTCTGTCCCAATGGACCCCGCCCCGGCGGATGTCCCCCCAGCGGACCCGGCCCAGGTGCCCCAACCCGGCCCCGCTGCCGGGATGGAAACGCCCGCCCCGGACACCCAGACCGCCGCCCAGGCGGAGGCTGCCCCGGAATCCCGGCCCTTTGCCGCCGGACCCGGAGCGCCCGCCCCGGGACCCCAGGCATCCCAGCCCGGACCCGCCCCGGGAGCCCCACAAGGGAGCTTCTACCAGGGGACCGGCGGCGGCTACTACGCCCCGCCCCAGCGATCCCAGCCCGGGACCTGGCAGGGACCCTATCACAACTACCAGAACTACCAGCAGCCCCAGCAGCCCGTGGGCCAGCCGCCCTACGGCCCCGGGGGCTGGCAGCAGCCCTATAACGCCCCCCGGACCACCGGCTGGCAGCAGCCCGCCTGGGGGTACGGCCCCGCCACCACCGGCTGGAACCAGAACCCCTGGCAGGCCGGGGGCTACCGTCCCCAGGGCGGCCCCCAGGGGGGAGAGCAGGTCCCCGGCCAGTGGCAGGGGGCCCCGGCCCCCGGAAACACACCGCCCCCTAAGAAGAAGCGCCGGGTCCTGAAGGGCCTGCTGATCTTCCTGGGGGTGGTGGCGGCCATCGCCGTGGTGACCATGGCGGGATACGGCATCTACGCCGCCGCCAGCGGAGACAACCCCCTGGCCTCCCCGGGGGAGAACTTCCTCCCCCCCATATCCCACGGGGGTTCCGCCCCGGAAATCGACCTCCACGGCAAGCCGGGGACCGGCTCCGACGCCTACGACGCCCCGGACGGCGGGCTCTCCAACAGCGAAATTTTCCAGAAGGTCTCCCCCTCGGTGGTCCTCATCGTGGCCGGGGAGGGGAACTTCTACGGGGAGCAGGCCCTGGGCAGCGGCATCATCATGACCGAGGATGGCTATATCGCCACCAACGCCCACCTGGTCCGGGACGCCAGCAGCTTCGAGGTGATCCTGGCCGAGGGGGACAGCTACAAGGCCCAGCTGGCGGGCTTTGACAACAACAACGACCTGGCGGTGCTGAAGATCGACGCCGAAAACCTCCCCGCCGCCGAGTTCGGCGACAGCGCCCTGACCCAGGTGGGGGAGCGGGTCTGCGTCATCGGCTGCCCCCTGGACGTCACCTTCCGGAACACCCTGACGGTGGGCCACGTCTCGGCCCTGGACCGCTCCCTCCGGGTGGAGGGCCGGACCATCAACTTTATCCAGACCGACGCCGCCATCAACCCGGGGAACTCCGGCGGCCCCCTCATCAACGCCTTCGGCCAGGTCATCGGCATCAGCTCAGCCAAGATCGTCCTGCCGGAATACGAGGGGATGTGCTTCGCCATCCCCATCAGCGACGCCATGCCCATCCTCCGGGAGCTCATCGCCAACGGCAAGGTCACCGGCCGCCCCGTCCTGGGCATCACCGCCGCCCCGGTGAAGGCCACCGAAGCGGAGTATTACGAGATCCCCCTGGGCCTGTGGGTCAGCACCATCAGCCCCGGGGCGGACATCGGGGCCAAGGGCGTCCGGGAGGGGGACATCATCACCCACGTGGACGGGGAGCCGGTCTACACGGTGGACGCCTGCTCCCGGGTCCTATCCAAGTATAAGCCCGGGGACACGGTGCCGGTGACGGTGTTCCGCCGGGACAGCGTTATCGAGGACACCACCTTCACGGTGGATGTGGTCCTGCAAAGCTCCTGACCGGCCCAGGGGCCGGAGCCACACCCTACGAAAGGCTGTGCCGGGACTTGGGTCGTGCCTGGAGTCCCGGGCAGCAGAAAATCGGAACAGAAAACCCGCCTCCAGCCTTTTGTCCAAGGCCGGGGGCGGGATTTTGGCGTTTCTCACAAAAAAGGCGTCGAGCCTTGCCAAGGTCTGCCGAATGTGGTAATATTAGGTTGGCACCGTTAGGTAACGGTAGGTGGTAGTCCCCCGAAACCAAAACTTCGCCCGCACAGCACAGAATGGCGAAAAAAGGCTTTAAGGGGGCGAAAAACTTTTTGCCCCCTTAGGGTAACCGAAAGGGGGTTGCGTGAAGTGGTATCGTACAGTGAATTGTTTCAGTTCACCCTGGTGATCATAAGCGTTATTGGGCTATGCCTGGCATACTCCAACAGAAAGAAATAGCCGCCCAACCCTGCGAAAGTTAGCGGCTATTTCCTAACAAGTAGTGGGGGGCTTAAGCCGCCAATCCTGGCGGTGCCACCCTTCTGTTTATTATTA
>CANOCD010000164.1 GCA_947564495.1 uncultured Angelakisella sp.
CCCCGGCGGTCATAGGCTCCAGGCTTGCGGTGTAGACCTCCCAATATTCGGTTTGGAGCTCCCGCCAGTCCCGGGATTCCTTCCGGGTCAACAACATCCCAGTCTCCAGGTAGACGAGCTGGGCGGTGTCCTTTCGCATCTTTGTCTCCTTTACTGCTCATACCGGGCCTCGCCCTCCAATACCTCCACCCGGATGTCCTGGCAGAACAGGTCGATGGCCCCGCCCTCGAAATCCCGGATGTGATACCGGGCCTCCTGTTCGTAGCCGTCCGCCCGGGTGTCCAGAATTTGCAGGCCGGAGATGACCTCCCCCACCGCCAGCCCCCAATCCCCCCGGAGGTTGGCGAGGGATAGGCGCAGCTGGACCTCCCCGGCGTCATCGGTGAGGATCAGCGTCCCGTTGTACCGGGGGAGCCAGCTTTCCGGGTCGGTGACCCGGCGGCACTGGAATAGGAGGACCACCCCGAAGCGGTGCCACCAGCCGGGAATTTGGTCCAGAAAGGCGTCGGTCATGGCCGCTCCTCCTCCCCGGGCATGAACCGCAGGATAGTCCCCGGGGGCAGGGGCTCCCCCCAGGGGATGGAAAAGGCCATGGTGGCGTGGGGGGTGGCCTGGATGGGCTCCCCCTCCCCGTTTCGCAGGTCGATGACCGGGATCTCTACCGGGGGCTTGCCGGGGAGGAGGGCCTCCAGGGTGTCCCCCAGGCGGAACTTGTTCCGCTGGGAGCAGAGGAGCCGCCCGCCCTCCCAGCCCTCCACGATGCCGGCGGCTTCCCAGGTTCGGATGTACCCCCCGGGGATCTTCTGGCCGTCCTCCGGCCTGCCGAAGAGAAAGCCGGTGGAGTAGGGCCGGTGGCTCAGCTTGTCCGGCTCCTGGAGGAGCCACTGGGGCGGGTCGTAGACCGGCTCCCGGAGAAGGTCGGCGGCGCACCGGTAGGCGTTGGAGGCCACCGCCACGTAGTAGGCGGACTTTGCCCGGCCCTCGATCTTGAAGCTGTCCACCCCGGCGTCCCGGAGCTTGTCCAAATGGGGCAGGAGGCAGAGGTCCTTGGCGTTGAGGATGTAGGTGCCGTTCTCCTCCTCGGTGATGGGGAAATACTGGCCCGGGCGGGTCTCCTCCACCAGGTGGTACCGCCAGCGGCAGGGCTGGGCGCACTCCCCCCGGTTGCCGTCCCGGCCGGTGAAGTAGTTGGAGAGGAGGCACCGCCCGGAAAAGCTGACGCACATGGCCCCGTGGACAAAGACCTCCAGCTCCAGCTCCGGCGGGGCGTTTTTGCGGATGCCGGCGATCTCTGTGAGGGGCAGTTCCCGGGCCAGCACCACCCGCTTGGCCCCCAGGGAAAACAGCTCCCGGGCGGTGAGGTAGTTGGTCACCCCCGCCTGGGTGGAGATGTGGACCTCCACCTGGGGGACCTCCCGGCGGGCCAGCATCAGGGCCCCCATGTCCGCCACGATAAAGGCGTCGGCCCCGCAGTCCGCCACGGTGTGGAGAAAGGCGGGGAGCCCCTCCACCTCCTCGTTTTTGAGAAGGGTGTTCACGGTGCAGTAGACCCGGGCCCCCTGGGCGTGGGCCTTTTTGCAGCCCTCCTCCAGCTGTTCCGGGGTAAAGTTCTTGGGGGCGGAGCGCATGGTGAACCGGTCCATCCCCAGGTAGACGGCGTCGGCCCCGTACCGGAGGGCCGCCTCCAGCCGTTCCATATCCCCGGCGGGGGCCAGCACCTCCGGGACCTTTCCTCTGGTCATGGTCTATCCCTCCCACAAGCCGTTGATTCTTCGGATGATCTCCTCCGCCAGCGCCTCCGGGGGTCTGTCGCTGGCGAGTTCCAGGACGGGGCAGCCCAGGGCGTGGGCCCGGGTCCGGACCTTCTCTGGGGATTTCTCTGCCGCCATCCGGAAGAAAGCCTCCTCCTGGTCGTACAGGTCCCCCCCGGGGAGCATCCGTGCCCCGAACAGACCGAAGGACCGCCCCCGGACCCGCCGGTCCCGCTCCTCCGCCGGGGCGGTGAGCAGCACCGCCAGGGCGAAGCGGGGCTCCACCTCCGGGCCGTAGTTGCCGGTGCAGGACGCCAGGACGAAGGGCTCCTCCCTGGCGGCGTCGGCGGCCAGAAGGGCGGTGACCGCCTGGCGGGAGCGCATCCCCCGGTAGGGGAAGTCCGGGTCGGCCTTGGGGAAGTAGTAGTCCTCGATGTCCAGAAAGCGAACCCCCAGCCGCCGGGCCAGGACCGGCCCCAGGGTGCTTTTGCCGCAGCCGTTGCAGCCGCAGACCAGGATGCCTTTGCCCATCAGTCATCCCCCTCTAATATCGGCTGTACCGCTTGCCAGACCCGCCCGGCGATCTCCTCCGGGGGGTAGGGGTCCTGGCCGTCGCAGCAGGGGAGAAGGGTCCAGCCCAGCTTTTGGGCCCCGTAGAGGGCGGCCTCCCGGCATTTCAGCAGGTAGGTGAAGTCGGCCTCGTGGAGGTCCTTTTTGCTCTCGTCCCCGTGGTAGCGATGGGCCAGCAGCTTTTTGGAGGTCTCCGGGGCCATATCCAGGTAGACCACCAGGTCGGGCCGGGGGATGCCCACCCGCCGGTACTCGGTCTCCTCCAGCCAGGCGAGATACCCGTCCCACTCCTCCCGGGGGAGCTTGGACATTTGGTGGGCAACGTTGGAGGTGGCGTACCGGTCGGCCACGATGAGGGTGCCTTTCCGGTAGTCCTCCCCCCAGTGGCGGAGGTAGCTGGCGTACCGGTCCACCGTGTAGAAGAGGGAGGCCCCGTAAGCGTTGACCTCCGAAAGACCCCCCAGCTTTCCGGCAAGATACAGCTTCACCAGGGCGGAACTGGGGTCGTCGTAATCCGGGAAGGAGACCCGGCGGAAGCTGCGCCCCCACTCCTCGGCCAGGTTCCGGCAGAGGAGGCCGGTCTGGGTGGCCTTGCCGCTGCCGTCTAACCCCTCGATGACGATGAGCTTTCCCTTAGCCATGGCGGTACCTCTCCCTTAACCCTTGGTATTCCGCCCGGACCTCCGCGGCTTTGCCGCAGGACATTTTGCCCTCGGGACAGGCCCCGTCGGCGCAGGGGGGGCCAGCGTGGGCAAAGAGGGTGGGGGCGACCTCCAGGACCAGCTCCAGCATCTGCCGGGCGCAGTCCCGAATTTCCCATTGGGCCCGGTTGCAGCACCGGTGGCGGAAGAAGTTGTGGAGGGCCCGGGCGTTCATGGTGACGATCATCTTGGTGTCGCAGGCGTTGGGCAGGACGAACCGGGCGTCCTCGATGGCCGTCTTTTCGGCGGCCCTGGCGGCGGCTCTTTCCTCCATCCCCCGGGCAAGATTTTCCGCCCTGCGCTGCGCTGTAAGGATGGCGGCGATCTTCTCGTAAGACGCCTGGGCGTTCTCCATGGCCCGGAGGAACTCCTCCTTGGCCTCGGGGACCGCCTCGATCTGGGGGGGCAGAACGTAGTCGAAATGGCTCTCCTTCACGTACCGCTGGCTCTGGACGCTGTAGGAGGCGATCCTGTGCCGGGTGATCTGGGCCAGCAGGGCCCGGCTGACCCCCTCGATGCCGAAGGTGAAGGAGGCGTGCTCCAGGGGGCTCTCGTGGCCCAACTCCCCCAGCATCCCCAGGAAGCGATCGGTCTTTTCCGGGTCAAGGCCCTCCATCACCGTGTCGATGGAGGCGGGGCTGTAGCAGAGTTTGGCGGCGGCGGCCACCGTCTTTTCCGGGTCGGGGGTGTGGGCGATGAGGGTGACCTTCATGTTAGGGCTCCTTCCTTTTCCTGAAACGAATGACTCATAATATAGAACTCCTCCTGGCTGGGGCGATGCTCTCGGGGCAGGGGCTCCAGGGTGTCGTCGTACCGCCGGGCCTCCTCCTCGTCGATGGCCATGACCGGGCTGTCCCGGTAGGTCCATTTCCTGCCGTCCAGGGCCCCGGGGACAAGTTCCTTCACCATCATGGCCGCCGGGTACCGGCCGTCCGGGGTGGAAATGTTATGCTTCATGCAGCTGACAAATCCCCGGGCGACATAGTTGGCCGGGCTGCCGAAGATGACGATGACGTCGTGTCCCAGGTCCGCCGCCTTCCGGAAGGAATGCTCCAGCAGCTTTTTCCCGTAGCCCTTTCGCTGGTGCTCCGGGGCGACGCAGAGGGGGCCGAAGGTCAGAATTTCCTTCACGGTCCCCGCCTCGTCGGTGAGGGTGGACCTGGTGTACATGACGCTGCCGATGATCTCCCCGTCCAATTCCAGCACAAGGTCCAATTCCGGGATAAAATCCGGGTGGTCCCGCATGACGTGGACCAGGTAGTGCTCCACGCACCCGGGGATGTAGAGATTGTAAAAGGCCCGCCGGGTCAGCGTCTCCACC
>CANOCD010000165.1 GCA_947564495.1 uncultured Angelakisella sp.
TATATTTCGATTCCATTTGCAGGGATATTTGTGTTTTGGGCAACAGGCGGGTATGCAAATTTTGTAAAAAAGAAATGGAAAAAAATATTTCCTGACGAATGATGGAAGCGATAGCCCCGCTCGCTTCCACTCCCTTCCAAAGACCCAATTCCAAGTAGACCACAGCACCAGCCCCGCCAGGGACCCGCCCCCCGCCCGCAAAAAAAGCCCCCGGACGTCCATCCCGCCCGGGGGCCAAAATCTTACCTCCCGCCCCCGAAAGCCTCCCGGATCTTCCGGAGCTCCTCGGGCCGTTCCACCCAGTTCTCCACATACCCGCACCCGCAGCAGACATACCGGATCACCGGCACCTTCCCCATCAGGGTGACCGTGGTGGTGTAGATATTGTTCCCGCTGGCGTGCCGGGCCGGGTTGTCCGGCACCCGGACGATGTCCACGCCCCCGCACTTGGGGCACCTCCCGCTGTTCTTCACCTTATTTCAGCTCCTTCCGCTCCATGATCCGCACCGACAGGAGAAACGACCCCGCCAGGACCGCCGCCGTCACCGCCAAAGCCCCCAGGGCAAACTCCACCGGCCCGATCTGGACCTTGGTCACCTGGTCCATCAGCCCCGGGGCAAACTTCAGGCCCGCCACCAGGATCAAAGCGGGGATGCCGTAGAAAGCCACCATGACGAACCGGCTTTTCTGGGCCCCGTAGCGGTAGCAGCAAGGGATGACCACCGACGCCCCGATGAGCCCAACCAGCAGAGCCGCCCCCGAGATCGCAAAGTCCTCCGGGCCGTACCCCCGCCCCTGGAGCGAGGTGATGGCCACTGTCAGCCCCAGGGAAAGGACCCCCCCGACCCCGAAGAGGACCAGGGTGAGGAGATACTTGGCCCCCACCATCTGCCGCCGGGAGACAGGCAGGATGGCAGCGTACCGGTCCCAGCGGTAGTATTCGTCGTAGCTCAGGGTGGAGGTGATGATGCTCACCACCATGATAGAGATGAAAAAGTCAGAAAAGTGGGAGTCCCCCAGCCCCGTGTAGAAGGCGGTGAACCCAAGGATCACCACCCCCAGGTAGATAAGAGTCTTTTTCATGGTGTAGAAGTCTTTCAGGATCAGTCCGGTCATTTCGCTTCTCTCCCTTCCCGTGCAAGATATAGGATGATCTCCTCCAGATTGGCCCGGTCCACCACAAGATCTGGATACTTCGCCGCCGCCGCTGCCTTGTCCCGGACCAGCCCCTCAAAGCCGTGGCCGGTCTGGGTCAGCCCGATGGCGTCCCCCGGGGCCACCTCCCCCATCCGCCCGGAGGGCCCCTTGAGCACCCCGTAAGTCTCCACCAGAAGGTCCTTCTCCTCGGTGAGCAGCGTCTTGCCCCGGTCCACAAAGGTGATGTAGTCCGCCACCTTCTCCAGGTCGCTGGTGATGTGGGAGGAGAGGAGCACCCCGTGGTCCTCCTCCTGGATGAAGTCCAGGAACAGGTCCAGCACCTCCCCCCGGACGATGGGGTCCAGGCCGCTGGTGGGCTCATCCAGGAGGAGCAGCCGGGGATGATGGGCCATGGCGGCGGCGATGGAGAGCTTCATCTTCATCCCCCGGGAGAGGTCCTTGACGTTCCTGTCCTCGGGCAGCTCCAGCCGTTTCAGCAGGCTCCGGAAGTAGGGGTGGTCCCATTTGGGATGGATCTTCCCCAACACCGAGGCGATCTGGTTGGGGCAGAGGGTCTCCGGGAAGGAACACTCGTCGAACACAACGCCGATCTCCTCCCGGAGGGCGGGCTGGCGGTTCAGGTCGTGGCAGCCCAGTATCGACAGCTCCCCGCCGTCCGGCCTGGCCAGCCCCAGAAGCAGCCGCATGACGGTGGATTTCCCAGCCCCGTTGGCCCCCACCAGCCCCATGATGCACCCCTGGGGCATCTGGAAGGACATTTCCAGCCGGAACCCGGGGTAATCCTTCCGCAGATTTGTTACAGAAAGTATATTTTCCATCGTTAGTCCTCCTTGTATCACCCGCAGGCCCAAAACCGCCCGCCTGTGTTCCAATTCCTCCGGCGGCAGCCAGGCCCGCCCCGCCGCCGGTCCTTTCCCCGGGCAGGATGGCCGCCAAAGCGGCTCCACGCCTCGCTTTACACTTTTCCCGCCGGGCCGTTCCACCGGGTTTTCCCGCCTCCGGCGGGATGGCCCCCCGGCCCGCCCTTCGCCCCGTAGGGCGTCCAAAGGGGCTCTCCGGGCTTCACTACCCACTGTATAATTCAAGATGTTTACTCCTTTTTGTACCACGACTCCAGCCGCTTTTCCAGTTCCTCCCAGGGGATGGCGGCCTCCCGGGCGATGGCGGCGGCGGCTTTGAGGTGAGCCTCCAGCTTCTCCTCCTGCTCCCGGCGGACCTCCCCGGCCCCGGGGTGGGCCGCAAAGCTGCCCTTTCCCGCCACCGAGACCAGGTAGCCCGCCTGCTCCAGCTCCTCGTAGGCCCGCTTGGTGGTGATGACGCTGACCCGCAGGTCCTTCGCCAGCTGCCGCATGGAGGGGAGGGCCTCCCCCTCTCCGATCTCCCCGGTCTGGATCAGCCGCTTCACCTGCCCCACGATCTGCTCATAAAAAGGTTCCCCGCTGCTGTTATTCAGGATGACATCCAACCCGTCACCTCCCTTCGCAACTGTGTATATCGTATATATACAATATCACGGTTTTCCGCCCCTGTCAACCCCCGGAGGGGAGATTTTTTTCCGAGGACCCAAAAAGGTGCAAAAAAGGGGCAAAAAGGTACCCAACGGCCCCTTTTTTGCCCCAAACCGGATGTTTCCCAATTTATGGAAATTTCAAAAAGTCCCCATTTCGCCCCGAAAAGGCCCCGTTTTGGTACAAAACCGCCCCTTTTTTGCCCCTTTTCGCCTGGAAAAATTTTTCACCTTTTCCCGCTGCTGAAAATCTCCTTCAAACCGCCACATTTCCATCACAGAAAAGCCAGAGGGACACCCCCGGTCCCTCCATCTTTTTTCTTTTGCCCGGAAACTTTCCTCCCGGCCCTTGACCCCGGGGGAAATTTGTTGTATGATAGAATCCATAACGTAGTATTCAAAACCACATCCAAGAAAGAGGTGCCCTCTATGACCTGGAAAATCGCCGCCGACAGCTCCTGTGACATCCGGGACGGCCTGGAGCCCCTGCCCGGCCTCTCCTTTGACATCGTCCCCCTGAAGATCCGGGTGGGCCTGGAGGAATTTACCGACGACAGCCAGCTGGACCTCCCCGCCCTCAAGCGGGCTCTGGCCGGCTTTGACGGCCCCACCTCCTCCGCCTGCCCCAGCCCCGACGAGTGGGCCAAGTCCTTCTCCGAGGCCGACTGCTCGGTGGCTGTCACCATGACAAGCGCCCTCAGCGGCACCTTCAACAGCGCCGTGGTAGGCCGCAGAATGGCTCTGGAACAAGATCCGTCCAAGAAGATCCTGGTGCTGGACACCAAGTCCACCGGGGGCCAGATGGTGCTGGTGGTCAAGAAGGTCCGGGAGCTCATCGCTCAGGGTCTTTCCTTCGAGGAGGTGGCCCGGGAGGCGGTGGTCTATAACCGTAGTCTCCACCTGCTCTTCACCCTTTCCACCTTTGACAATCTGGTGAAGAACGGCAGGATGAACAAGCTGGTAGGCATCGTGGCCAGCAAGCTGGGCATCCGCATCGTGGCGGAGGCTTCCCGGGAGGGGAAGATCGAGGTGCTGTACAAGGTCCGGGGTCAGAGCCGGGCTCTGGAGACCCTGGTGGCGGAGATGAAGCGGAAAAAGCCCGGTCTGGGGGAGGGGGAAGTGGTCATCTCCCACTGCGGCAACCCTCTGGGGGTGCGGTATCTCCAGGAGGAGATCGCCAAGGAGTTCCCCGACGCCCGGATCACTGTCATGGAGACCCAGGGGCTGACCTCCTACTACGCCGAGGAGACGGGGATCTTGGTGGCGTTTTAAGTTGATTTCGTGTGGTTTTACGACCGGCCGCCGGGGGAACTGGCGGCTGGTTTTTTTGTTATGCAGGCGTTTGGAAGAAGTTCAAATTGTGCTTGCAAGGTGTATAAACAATGTTGTAATAGTGTTTGCATTCCCCTCCAGGGGGATACGCCGCCGCAGGCGCATTCCTTGCCTCCCCTGAAAGGGGAGGTTGGGCGTAGCCCACGTCTGTAAGACCGCCCGCAGGCGACGGAGAGGTGGCCCCCGCAGGGGGCCTTACCCGCTACCGCCCTGCACACCCTTTCCCCTGACACGCCAGACTGTGCTCCTGATTGCCGACGCTGTTTGTCTCGTTAGGCTGTGACCCTTTGGGCGTGCGCTCATTGGGCTTGCATCCTAGGGCCT
>CANOCD010000166.1 GCA_947564495.1 uncultured Angelakisella sp.
GGTTTTGCTGTCCCAGAGGGATACATACTTCTCCGCCTTGCTTCGGGAGAGGAAGTACCCCTTTTCCTCTGCCGAGAACTCCACCTCCCGGCCCCGGTCCACCAGCCAGATGAGGGCGGCCAGGGACTTTGTCTCATCCAATTCGGCGACGATACGGTCGTGCAGCTCCATCGTCTATCCTCCCTACAGCTGGCTGAACCAGGTTTTCAGCTCTGCCTTGACCGCCGGGTCCAGCTCCCCCATGGTCACCCCCCGGAGGGCGCTTTCCAGGTGGTAGAGGATGACCACGCAGGTATTGGGGTACAGGGCCTTTAGGCGAAACACAGCCTCCCGGCTGCCGGTCTCCCGGAGCTGTTCCGCCGTGGCGATGCCCACCGACCGGAGCTTCTTTTCCATCGTTTTGCCGAGGCCCAAAGTCTTTAGATCAGCCATCCTGCATACCTCTGCTTTCCGGGGCCTGCTTGCAAAAGCTGTACCCCTTTTTGGTGTAGCCGTGGTTTTCGTAAAAGCGGTGGGCCTGGCTCCGTGCAAGGCCGCTGTTCACCAGGAGGAGGGAGGCGCCGTTTTCCGCCGCCCAGGTCTCCGCCTGCTCCAGCAGTTTGCCGCCGACCCCCTGGCCCTGGAACTCCCGGGACACCGCCAGGGCGATGATCCGCACCACCCAGCCGGGAATTTCAAAGGCCAGGCACCGCTCCAAGCCGAGGAAACCGGCGCAGTTCCCGTCCAGCTCCGCCACGAAGCTCCGGTAGTTTTGTTCCTGGTCCATCTGCCGGAGCTTCGCCTCCAGCTCCGCCGGGGCGATGTCATAGCCCAGCTCCCGGCGGAACAGGCCGCAGACCGCCGGGATGTCCCTTGGGGCAAGGGCCCTGATCTCCAGCTTTCCCCCACCGGCTCCTTCGGTCACTTCTTTCTCCTCCCCAGAGCGCACCCCGCCAGGGAGGCCGCCGCCAGCAGAAGAAAACAGGCGGCGTAGGCCAGGGCCATGGACCCGCTCCACCGGACCAGCCGGAAACCCACCTCCATCAGGGGCAGATAGTAAAGCTGGGGCCAGATGCCCAGAGGGTTGGGGAAGAAACTCCCCAAAACCACAAGCTGGACCAGCACCAAGGCCAGGGCCAAAAGGGGAATGAGATGCAGAAGCGCCAGGACCTTCCCCATGCCGTTCCCTGCCCGGACCGCCAGGAAAGAAACCGCCCCCCAGAGAGCCAGGAGGAGGATCGCCGCCCCCAGAAGGACCGGGGTCGCCACAGCAAGGTTCATCATATACCGGTTGAGGAAAAAGCCAAGGAGAAGGGGCAGCAGGCCCATTGCAAGCAAAATTCCTATGAACATAAGCCCTCCTTACAGGTACAGATTCATCAGGTCGCAGTCCACGTCCACCCCGTTTACCTTCAGAAAACCGGGGTAATGGCCGATCTTTACAAAGCCGAACTTTTCGTAAAGGCGGATGGCCCGGACGTTGTCGCTCCGCACCTGCAATTCGATGATCTCCACCCTGTGTTCCCGGGCGTGGGCGATGAGCCGTTCCATGATGGCGGTGCCGATGCCCAGGCCCCAGGCCCTTTTCCGCACCGTGATGCCAAGACCGGCCCGGTGGGACATCCGGCGGGAAAAAGGCTCGATGTGGCCGTCCCCCACGATCTCCCCGTCCTCCCAGGCCAGGAGCATCACGCCCCGGGTCTGGGCGGCCTGCTTTTGGAGGAAGGCTTCCTCCTCCTCCACCGTGACGGGGAGGCCCTCCGCCCCAAAGGTGAGGTTGTCGCTCTCCCCGCCGATCTGCCGGAGGTAGTCCAGCAGGGCGGCGGCGTCCTCGGGGCGGACTTTCTCAATGGTGACGCTCATGTTGGCTCCTTTCCGGGATACCGAAGATAAATTTTTGCGGCAAATCCCTTTTGCCTGGGGTGCTTTTCCGGGGCCCGGCGGAACTCCTCAAAGCCCAGGCGGGTGTAGCAGGCCATGGCCCCGGCGTTGCGGTCGGTGACGTCCAGGACAAAATCGGCGTAGCCGCTTTGGGCCATGCTCTCCCGCAACAGGCGGGTGGCGACCCCCTGGCGGCGAAAGCGGTCCTTTACGGCGACGAACTCCAGGTATCCCGTGGCGGGGGGATAGTCCAGGGGCTTTTCAAACTCCTCCCGGAGGACCAGGGTCCCCAAGAGGCCGGGGAGCAGTCCCAGGTGCTTTCTCAGGGCCTTGGGCTCCACCCTGGCGGCCCTGCCGGTGCAGTCGGAGATGGCAAGCACCCCGGCGATCTCCCCGGCAAGCTCCCCCACGAAGAAGCGGGGGAGGGAGAGCCCGGGGGCGATGGCGGCGGCCACCCGCTCCTCGTCCCGGCAGAGGACCGAAAAGTCCTCCCGAAAGCCTTGGGCGATGCAGAGGGCAATGGCCTGGCGGTCAGGCTCCCCGGCCCTCCGGACGGTGATGCTCATGGAACAATCTCCTCCCAGTCGATCCGCCGGTCCTTAAAGTAAAACTCCCGGTCCCGCTCCCCCACCTGGCGGAGGACCCGGCAGGGGTTCCCCACCGCCACAACCCCGGCGGGGATGTCCTTGGTCACCACGCTCCCCGCCCCGATGACGGTGTCGTCCCCAATGGTCACCCCGGGCATGATGAGGGCCCCGGCGCCGATCCAGCACCGCTTGCCGATGTGGACCGGGGCGTTGTACTGGTAGCCCTTGGCCCGCAGTTCAGGCAGGATGGGGTGCCCCGCCGTGGCCACGGTGACGTTTGGCCCGAACATGGTGTAGTCTCCCACATAAATATGGGTGTCGTCCACGCAGGTGAGGCAGTAGTTGGCGTAGACCCCCTTGCCGAAGTGACAGTGGTGCCCGCCCCAGTTGGCGTAGAAGGGGGCCTCGACGTAGACCTCCTCTCCGCAGTCGGCCAGCATCCGCCGCAGGAGGGCGGCCCGCTCCTTCTGCTGGGAGGGCTTGGTCTGGTTGTACTCCCACAACAGGTCCATGCAGACGAACTGCTCCTCCAGCACCGAATCATCCATGGCCAGGTATAACTCCCCGGTGTGGACCTTATCCCGTTCGCTCATTTTGCTGTGCCTCCTTCTGTCCGTTCAAAAAGGACGGTCTGTCCCTTCATGGAAATTTTCTTCACCTGCCAGCCGTAGGCGGTCAGTTCCTTCTTGTATTGCAGGAAGGAATGGTCCAGGGGGACCCCGGCCAGGGCCTCGATCTCCTCAAAGGCAAGGGCAAGGGAGGGGCCCTCCCGCTTTTCCAGTTCTTCCCAAAGGCGTTGATACTTGCTCATTCCTTGCTCCTTTCCAGCTTGGCGAAGGCCGCCATGATCCGCTTGGTGCCCACCTTGTCAAAGGCCACCTCCACCAGGTGGTCCCCCCCCATGGAGGTCACCGAGAGGATGGTCCCCGTCCCGAACACCCGGTGCTTCACCCGCTCCCCGGGGGTCAGGTCAAAGGCCGCCGGGGCGGCGGGCCGGGCCAGGGGCCGCTTGGGGGCCGGGGCCTGGGGACGGCTCCCTATGCCCGGGCGGGAAAGGGTCTGGACCTGGCGGCGGCGGACCGTCTCGTCCTCCACCTCCAGAAGGTCCTTGGGGATCTCCCCGGCGAACCGGGAGGGCCGGTTGTAGGCGGTGCGGCCGAAGATCATCCGCTGGGCGGCGGTGGTGAGGTAGAGCTGCCTTTTGGCCCGGGTGATGCCCACATAGGCCAGCCGCCGCTCCTCCTCGATCTGGGCCGGGTCCATCATGGCGTTCATCCCGGGGAAGATGCCCTCCTCCATCCCGGCGATAAAGACCACGGGGAACTCCAGCCCCTTGGCCGAATGAAGGGTCATCATCACCACGGCATCGTCCTCCGGCTGGTAGCCGTCCAGGTCGGTGTAGAGGGCGATCTCCTCCAGAAAGCCGGGAAGGCTGGGGCTCTCGGTCTCCTGGGTGTATTTGATGATGGTGGACTTCAGCTCCTTCACGTTCTCCAGGCGGCCCCGGCTCTCGAAGTCGTTTTTCTGCTCCAGGGCCTGGACATAGCCGCTCTCCTCCAGAAGGTCCTCCAGGAGGTCCTCCAAGGGCTCCTGGTCCACCCGCTCCCGAAGGCCCTCCATCATGGCGGCGAACCGCTCCAGGGCGGCGGCCTTTTTGGAGAGAGGGGCGTATTCCCCGGCGGTGGACAGGACTTCGTAGAGGGGGACCCCCAGGGTCCCGGCGATCTCCGCCGCCGTGTTGATGGTGGCCTCCCCGATGCCCCGCTTGGGCTCGTTGATGACCCGCCGCAGGCGGAGGGTGTCGTCGGGGTTGTTGAGGACGCTGAGGTAGGCCAGCACGTCCTTGATCTCCTTGCGCTCGAAGAACCGCAGC
>CANOCD010000167.1 GCA_947564495.1 uncultured Angelakisella sp.
GCCTTTATGGCTTACAAGTTTTTGTAACGCCGCAGGGCGAAAAAAGACCCGTCCGGGCGGTGTGCGGGGAGATTTTGAATAGGCTCTTAGGGGGAAAAAACAGAAAAAATCCCCTGGCCCGTTGCATTTCCCCAAAAACCATGTTATACTTTTCACGTTAAAATCGAACAGCCAAGAAGCCCTCGATCCCCTCCGCCTAAAGGCACTGCCCACGGCGGCCGGGACAGGGCCCCGGGGGAAACCCTGGGGCCTTCCGTGTTTGAAAAGAGGACAGGTGGTTTGGGTCGTTCCAGGGGATACCCCTGTGGATTTTTGGACCCGTGGAGCCTGCCTTTTTTCGGCGGGCTCCTTTTCTGTGCCGGAAAGGTAGGTCAGTGTATGAAGCTCATCAAGACTGAGGACGCCGTGGGACAGGTCCTCTGCCACGACATCACCCAGATCATCCGGGGGGTCACCAAGGATTCTGTGTTCCGCAAGGGGCACGTGGTCACCGCCGAGGACATTCCGGTCCTCCTTTCGGTGGGCAAGGAGCACCTCTATGTCTGGGAGAAGGACGACACCATGCTCCATGAGAACGAGGCGGCGGAAATTCTGTTCGGGCTCTGCAAAAACGACCACATCGCCCCCACCCCTGTCAAGGAGGGGAAGATCGAGTGCGTGGCCCAGATCGACGGGCTCTTTAAGGTGGACGTCCCACGCCTCGCTTTGGTCAACGCCATCCCGGACATTATGATCGCCACCCGCCACACCAACTACCCCGTTCGCAAGGGGGAGAAGCTGGCGGGGACCCGGATCATCCCCCTGGTCATCGAAAAGGCCAGGATGGAGGAGGTCCGCCGGGTCGCCGGGGAGAAGCCGCTTCTGGAGCTGAAGCCCTACCTGCGGAAGAAGGTGGGCATCGTCACCACCGGGAGCGAGGTCTACCACGGGCGCATCCAGGACGCCTTTGGGCCGGTGCTCCGGGAGAAGTTCGCTTTCTATGACACGGAGATCCTTGGTCAGGCCATCGTGGACGACAAGGCCGAAATGATCCGGGGGGCCATCCAGGACTTTTTGGACCGGGGGGCCGACCTGGTGGTCTGCTCCGGGGGGATGAGCGTGGACCCCGACGACGTGACCCCTGCCGCCATCCGGTCCACCGGGGCACGGATCGTCTCCTACGGGGCGCCGGTGCTCCCCGGGGCCATGTTCCTGCTGTCCTACACCCCGGCGGGGGTCCCTGTTTTGGGGCTCCCCGGGTGCGTCATGTACCACGACGCCACCGTCTTTGACCTGGTGCTGCCCCGGATCATGGCGGGGGAGGTCATCGAAAAGGCGGACCTGGCGGCTTTGGGACACGGGGGGCTCTGCCTCCAGTGCTCGGTCTGCCGCTATCCCGACTGCGGGTTCGGAAAGGGGGGGCTGGCGTGAGAGAGGGCTTGGAGCTCATCCCCCTGGAGGAGGCGGTCCGGGCGCTGGAGAGCCGGGTGGAGGCCCTTCCCGGGGAGGAGGCGGTGCCTCTGGAGGAGGCCCGGGGGCGTGTTTTGGCCCGGGAGATCACCGCCGCCATCGCCAACCCGCCCTTCGACCGGTCCCCTCTGGATGGATACGCCCTTCGGGCGGAGGACATCGCCGGGGCCTCTAAGGAGAGCCCGGCACGGCTGTCGGTCATCGCCGAGGTCTGCGCCGGGGGCTGGTTCGACGGGACGGCGGGGCCGGGACAGGCGGTCCGCATCATGACCGGGGGGGCCATCCCCGGGGGGTGCGACTGCGTGGTCCGCCAGGAGGACACCGACTACGGGGAGGAGACGGTGGCGGTCTACCGCCCGGTCTCCTGCCACCAGAACTACTGCTTCGCCGGGGAGGACATCCAGCGGGGGGCGGTTTTGATGGCCGCCGGGGAGAAGCTGGGGCCGGTCCATATCGGGGTGCTGGCGGGCCAGGGGCTTGTCCGGGTCCCGGTGCGGCCCCGGGTCCGGGCGGCCATCGTCAGCACCGGGGACGAGATCGTCCCGGTGGGGGTCCCTTTGGCCCCGGGGAAGATCTACAACAGCAGCCTGCTGATGCTTCGGGCCCGGCTGGAGGAGCTGGGGGTCGTGGTGACCTCCGCCCGGAGCGTGGGGGACGACCCCGGGGCGGTGGCCCAGGCCATCCGGGCGGGGTACGAGGATGCCGACCTGGTCATCACCACCGGGGGGGTGTCGGTGGGCAAGAAGGACATCCTCCACGACACTTTGCCCCTCCTGGGGGCGGAGCGGCTGTTCTGGCGGGTGCAGATGAAGCCGGGGACCCCCATCCTCTGCGGGCTATATCAGGGGAAGCCCCTCTGCTGTCTTTCGGGGAACCCCTTCGCCGCCATCGCCACCTTTGAGCTGATCCTGCGGCCTATGCTGGCCAAGCTCTCCGGGGACGGGTCGATGAATTACCGCCGGACTACCGGGAGGATGGCCGAGGACTTCCCCAAAAGGAGCCCGGGGCGGCGGTTCATCCGGGCAAGATACCGGGACGGGCTGGTGACCCTGGGCCGCCAGAACCACTCCTCCGGGGCCCTTTACTCCATGGTGGGGTGCAACTGCCTGGTGGACATCGAGGCCGGGAACAAGGGCCTCCGGGCCGGGGACATCGTGAAGGTCGTACTGCTGTAGCAAAGGACGGGATATAGAAATGCCGGAACTGGAACCGAAAATGAATCACTTTGACGCCCAGGGAAACGCCGTCATGGTGGACGTCACCGAAAAGAGGATCACCGACCGGACCGCCACCGCCGTGGGGAAGATCAAGGTGGGGAAGGCGACCTTTGAGGCCATCCAAAACGGGACCGCCAAGAAGGGGGACGTTTTGGGGGTGGCCCGGGTGGCGGGGATCATGGCCACCAAGCGGACCTGGGAGCTCATCCCCATGTGCCACCCCCTGCTTTTGGGGAAGTGCTCGGTGGACTTCACCATGCTGCCGGAGGAGCTGGCAGTGGAGGCCCGGTGCACCGTCCGGGTGGCGGGGCAGACCGGGGTGGAGATGGAGGCCCTCACCGGGGCCACCGTGGCACTCCTGACCATCTACGATATGTGCAAGGCCATCGACAAGGGGATGGAGCTGGAGGGGGTGTACCTCCTGCGGAAAACCGGGGGAAAGAGCGGGGACTTCCGCAATCCCAACCACCCGGAGGAGGAACCCCATGACTGACGGGAAGGGCAGGACCATCGACTATATCCGGGTGTCGGTCACCGACCGGTGCAACCTGCGGTGCGTCTACTGTATGCCCGCCCAGGGGGTGGAGCCGGAACCCTATGAGAACCTTCTCACCCTGGAGGAGATCGTCCGGGTCTGCGCCGCCGCCGCCCGGCTGGGCATCTCCAAGGTGAAGGTCACCGGGGGGGAGCCTCTGGTCCGAAAGGGCTGCGCCCAACTGGTGGGGATGCTGAAATCCACCCCGGGCATCCGGGAGGTGACCATGACCACCAACGGGGTGCTCCTCCCCCGGGAGCTCCCCGCCCTGGTGGAAAACGGGCTGGACGCTGTGAACATCAGCCTGGACACCCTGGACCCGGACTGCTTTATGGCCCTCACCCGCTGTCCCCTGGAGGGGGACGTCCGGGAGGCCATCCGGGAGGCGGTGGCCGCCGGGATCAAGGTGAAGGTCAACGCCATCCCCATAGAGGAGTACAACGGGAAGGGGCTGGCCGACCTTGCGGCTCTTGCCAAGGACCAGCCGGTGGACATACGGTTCATCGAGCTGATGCCCATTGGGGAGGGGAAGAACCTCACCCCCATCCCCAACGAGGAGGTCCGGCGGCGGCTGGAGGCGGTCCACGGGGTCATGGTCCCCTGGCGGGGAAAGCGGGGGAACGGGCCGGCGGTGTACTACAGTCTGCCGGGGTTCACCGGCAAGGTGGGGTTCATCAGCGCCATCTCCCACGAGTTCTGCGGGGAGTGCAACCGGGTGCGGCTGACCAGCACGGGGTTTCTCAAGCTGTGTCTCCACTACAGCGACGGGGTGTCTCTGCGGGAGGCGGTGCGTTCTGGGGCCGGGGAGGCTGAACTGGCTGACATTATCCGGGAGGCGATCATGCACAAGCCCTTGCACCATGACTTCGGGGGGTGCGAGACGGCGAACATGGACCATCACACCATGGCCCAGATCGGGGGGTGACGGGTTCGGCATGATCCAGCGGAGCAGTAAAGAGGAAAGCGAGCAGGTCCACCAGCTTTTAAGAGGGTACAACCGGCAGTTCTGGCGGGGCCTGCATGATTACGACTTCCATATCAAGGAAGAAGGCAGGATCGTTGCGGGCATCGTCGCCAGGAGCTGCTTTGAGACCCTGG
>CANOCD010000168.1 GCA_947564495.1 uncultured Angelakisella sp.
ACAACCACCCCACCGAGATCGAGCCCTTCGGCGGGGCGGCCACCTGCATCGGCGGGGCCATCCGGGACCCCCTTTCGGGCCGCAGCTACGTCTACCAGGCCATGCGGGTCACCGGGGCCGCCGATCCCACTGTGCCGGTGTCCCAGACCATCCCCGGCAAGCTCCCCCAGCGGAAGCTGACCACCACCGCCACCCACGGCTACAGCTCCTACGGGGACCAGATCGGCCTTGCCACCGGCATCGTGGATGAGCTCTACCACCCCGGCTACGCCGCCAAGCGGATGGAGATCGGGGCGGTGGTGGGGGCCGCCCCCGCCAAGAACGTCCGGCGGGAGGTCCCCGCCCCCGGGGACGTCATCGTCCTCCTGGGGGGACGCACCGGCCGGGACGGCTGCGGCGGGGCCACCGGCTCCTCCAAGAGCCACAACAAGGAGAGCCTGACCACCTGCGGGGCCGAGGTCCAGAAGGGCAACGCCCCGGAGGAGCGGAAGCTCCAGCGGCTGTTCCGGGACCCCCAGGCCACCGCCCTCATCAAGCGGTGCAACGACTTCGGGGCGGGGGGCGTCTCGGTGGCCATCGGGGAGCTGGCCGACGGCCTTGCCATCACCCTGGACGCCGTGCCCAAGAAGTACGAGGGCCTGGACGGGACCGAGCTGGCCATCAGCGAGAGCCAGGAGCGGATGGCCGTGGTCCTGGCCCCCGAGGACGCCGATAAATTCATCGCCATGGCCCACCGGGAGAACCTGGAGGCCACCAAGGTGGCGGTTGTCACCGAAGCCCCCCGCCTCACCATGGACTGGAAGGGCCACCGGATCGTGGACCTGTCCCGGGAGTTCCTCAACTCCAACGGGGCCGAAAAACACGCCGACGCCTGGGTGGGACGGGACTATCTGGCCCCCAGGACCCATGCCGGCTCCCTGGAGGAAAAGCTCCGGGCCCTGGTCACCGACCTCAACGTTTGCAGCAAAAAGGGGATGAGCGAGTGGTTCGACTCCACCATCGGGGCCGCCACCGTGGTCATGCCCTTCGGCGGCCTGCGCCAGCTGACCCCTGTCCAGACCATGGCGGCAAAGCTCCCGGTCCTCACCGGCCAGACCGAGACCTGCTCCGGCATGGCCTGGGGCTATAACCCGGTCATCATGAGCCAAAGCCCCTACAAGGGGGCTTACCTGGCGGTGGTGGAAAGCCTCTCCAAGCTGGTTGCCGCCGGTTTCTCCAAGGACCACGCCTATATGACCTTCCAGGAATACTTCGAGCGCCTGGGGGAGGACCCCAAGCGGTGGGGCAAGCCCCTGGCCGCCCTCCTGGGGGCCCTCCAGGCCCAGGCCGATCTGGGGGTGGCCGCCATCGGCGGCAAGGACTCCATGTCCGGCAGCTTCGAGGACCTGGACGTCCCCCCCACCCTGGTCTCCTTCGCCATCAGCTGGGGCAAGGCCGGGAAGGTCATCAGCCCCGAGTTCAAAAAGGCCGGGAGCCGCCTGGTCTGGCTGGCCCCCCAAAGCGGCAGCGAGGGCAGCGTCCTGCCCGAGCCCAAGAGCCTCCTGGCCCTGTTCCGCCAGGTGGAAGGGCTCATCGCCGAGGGGAAGGTCCTCTCCGCCTCCACCCCCGCCTACGGCGGCATGGCGGAGCAGATCTTCAAGTCCTGCCTGGGCAACCGTCTGGGCTTCCGGCTGGATGACGCCTTCGCCCCCGGCAGGCTGTTCGGCTACGCCTACGGCGGATTCATCCTGGAGCTGGCCGAGGGCGCCCAGGTCCCAGAAAACGCCTGGATGCTGGGCACCGTCACCGAGGAATACACCTTTGCCGCCCGGGGGGAGACGGTGGACCTTGCGGCCCTGGAGGTCTTTTACGAGGGCAGGTTGGAATCGGTCTTCCCCTACCACACCACCGTCCAGACCCAGAAGGTCCCCATGGAGACCTTCACCTACCAAATGACCGAAAAGCGGGCCGCCCCCAAGGTCGGCGTCGCCCGGCCCAAGGCCCTCATCCCGGTGTTCCCCGGGACCAACTGCGAATACGACACCGCCCGGGCCCTGGAGCGGGCCGGGATCGAGGCTGACATTCTGGTGGTCCGGAACCTTACCGGTAAGGACGTGGCCGACTCCGCCGCCGCCATGGCCGCCGCCATCCGGGAGAGCCAGATTGTCCTTATCCCCGGGGGCTTCTCCGGGGGCGACGAGCCGGACGGCTCCGGCAAGTTCATCACCGCCTTCTTCCGCAGCCCCGCCGTCAAGGAGAGCGTCCGGGAGCTGCTCCAGAAGCGGGACGGCCTCATGTGCGGCATCTGCAACGGCTTCCAGGCCCTGGTCAAGCTGGGCCTGGTGCCCTACGGGGACATCGTGGACGCCGCCGAGGAGAGCCCCACCCTCACCTACAACGTCATCGGACGGCACCAGTCGATGCTGGTGCGGACCCGGGTGTCCAGCACCAAGAGCCCCTGGTTCAGCCGGACCAAGCCTGGCGAAATTTACACCGTGGCCGTCTCCCACGGGGAGGGCCGCTTCGTGGCCCCTGTGGACACCGCTCTGGCCCTGGCGAAGAACGGCCAGGTGGCCACCCAGTACGTGGACCTGGCCGGGGAGCCTTCCCTGGACGTGCGCTACAACCCCAACGGCTCCCTCTTTGCCATCGAGGGCATCACCAGCCCCGACGGGCGGGTGCTGGGCAAGATGGCCCACCTGGAGCGCAGCGGCAAAGACCTGTACCGCAACGTCCCCGGGGAAAAGTTCATGCCCCTCTTTGAAGGAGCCGCCGATTACTTCAAGCTGTAAAGGGAGGGACCCGCTGTGGATCAGGAGATCGCCGCCCTGCTGGAAAAGCTGGAATCCTTTGTGGATACCGACGACCTGGAATACGAGATGGACGGCATCATAGCCCAAATCGAGGCCCTGGGCGGGGGACCGGAGCTGACACCCGACCTCCTGGCCGTCATGGAACGCCACCCCCTCTCCGACTTCGGCTGTCCCGGGGCCATGGTCCACTTTATGGAGCGGGCCTACGGGATGGGGGAGGAGGCCAAGGAAAGCCACGACCGGCTGGTGGCCGAATCGGTCCGCCGCCGCCCCGCCTGCCACACCCTCTGGATGCTCAACCGCATCGTCAACATCAGCCAGGGGGAAAAGCTGGAAAAGCTGCTGGCCCTCCTCCGGGAGGTTGCCGAAAGCGAACAGTGGGAGCAGCCCGTCCGGGATACGGCCCGGGATTTCCTGGAGTATCAGGATAAGAAATAAGCCGCCCGACAAAAGGAGGGACCGCCATGGAATTTCCCAGGATCGCCCCCAAAAGGGGGACATCCCCGGCCCGGAAAACCGGCCCCCGGAAGGAATGGGAGCTGTCCGGCCCCCTCCGGGAGGAGGTCGCCGCCTGCGCCCGGGAGGACGCCGCCCGAGGGGTCTACATGGGCCCTGCCTTTCTCCGCCTGCGTCAGGCGGAGGTTGAGACCGTCGCCCCGGACCATGCCGCCCTGGAGCGGGCCATCCACATCGACAACGCCAGGGCCGAAAAGGAGGCCCGGGAGGCGGACGAGCGGTGGCTTCGGCTTCTTTCCGGGGAGCGGTACCGGGTGAAACGCCAGTCCCGGGGGGCGGGCTCCGCCATCCATGTCCTGGACGAAAGCGGCGACGAGATCATGACCTACACCGCCGGCGCAGGCTGGCAGAGGAAGGAGTCCAAGGCGGAAAACCGGGTACACAGTGCCCTGAAGATGGCCTACCTAGACGCCTACCGCTCCGCCAGGAGGGAACTCCCCACCGCCCAAGGCGGCTTGGAGACAGAAGCATAGGAGGAACTATGGACCAGCACGACCGTTATCTCAGCCCCTTTTCCACCCGGTACGCCAGCCGGGAAATGCAGTACATCTTTTCCGAAAACAACAAGTTCCGCACCTGGCGGAAGCTCTGGGTCGCCCTGGCCAGGGCGGAGCAGGAGCAGGGCCTGCCCATCACCCGGGAGCAGATCGACGAACTTGCGGCCCATGTCGAGGACATCAACTACGAGGACGCCGCCGCCCGGGAGAAGGAGTGCCGCCACGACGTGATGAGCCACGTCTACGCCTACGGCCTCCAGTGCCCCGGGGCCAAGGGGATCATCCACCTGGGGGCCACCAGCTGCTACGTGGGGGATAACACCGACGTCATCCTCATGCGGGACGGCCTCCGGCTGGTGCGGAAGAAGCTCATAAACGTCATCGCCTATCTGGCCCGGTTCGCCCGGGAGTACAGGGAGATGCCCTGCCTGGCCTACACCCACCTCCAGCCCGCCCAGCTGACCACCGTGGGCAA
>CANOCD010000169.1 GCA_947564495.1 uncultured Angelakisella sp.
CTCCCTCTCCTTTCTGGACAGACATCTGCGGGAGCTGAAACGCCTCCACGACGTCCACTTCACCGTGGTCAACGGGGAGAATGTGGATCGGGTGGGCCTCACCCCCAAACAGGCCCAACTCATTTTCGACGCCGGAGCCGATGTCATCACCTTGGGCAACCATACCTGGAACAAGCTCCAGATCACCGACTTTCTGGAGGAAAACCCCTACATCCTCCGCCCCGCCAACTACGCCTCCGACCTGCCCGGCCGGGGCTGGGGGGTCTTTGACGGTCCCCGGGGCCTTCGCATCGGCATTGTGGACCTGATGGGCCGGCTGGACCTGGACCCCCATCTGGACAGCCCCTTCAAGGCGGCCGACGCCATATTGGACAAGCTGGAGGCCGACATCATCCTCACCGAATTTCACGCCGAGGCCACCAGTGAAAAAGGGGCCATGGCCTACTATCTGGACGGCCGGGTCCAGGCCCTCTGGGGCACCCATACCCACGTCCCCACCGCCGACTGTCAGATTCTCCCCGGCGGCACCGGCTTTGTCACCGACCTGGGCATGACCGGCCCTGTCCGCTCGGTGCTGGGTATCCGGCCCGACCAGTCCATCAACATCTTCCGGGGCGGCCTTCCCCAGCCCTACAAGGTGGCCGAAGGCCCCTATAAACTGAACGCCGTTCTCTTCACCATCGACACCGACACCGGAAAATGCACCGCCGTGGAGCGGGTGGACATTTCCGAACTTTGACCCCGTCCTTTAGCCCCTACCACAACGAAAAGGGAAGTGATCCCATGCTTCATATCCTCCACGCCGCCGACCTCCATCTGGACGCCCCTTTTGCCGCCCTCACCGCCGAACAGGCCCGGCAAAGACGCAGCGAACAGCGGCTTCTGCTGGACGCCCTGGCCGACACCGCCATCGAGCGGGGGGCCGATCTGGTGCTTCTGGCCGGAGACCTGTTGGACTCGGCCCAGACTTACCGGGAGACCGCCCAGGCTCTGGCCGCCGCTCTGGGCCGCATCCCCGCCCCGGTGGCCATCGCCCCGGGCAACCACGATTTCTACTCCCCCGCCTCCCTCTACGCCGCCCCCATCTGGCCCAAAAATGTGGTCATTTTCAAAGACAGCCGCCCCCAGATGATAGACCTCCCCAACGTCACCCTATACGGCGCCGCCTTCACCGGCTCTTTCCGGGACGACTCCCCCCTGGCCGGCTTTGCCGCCCCCGTGGGGGACAAGCCCTCGGTCATGGTCTGCCACGGGGACGTGGAGGGTGCCGGCCGGTACGGCTCCATCCCGAAAGAGGACATCGCCCAAAGCGGCCTTTCCTATCTGGCTCTGGGCCATATCCACGGCTGCTCCGGTCTCCGGCGGGAGGGGGATACCCATTGGGCCTACCCCGGCTGTACCGAAGGCCGGGGCTTTGACGAGCTTGGGGATAAGGGCGCCCTCTGGGTCACCATTGACGACGATAAACGGGTCACGGCGGAATTTCTTCCCCTCTGCCGCCGCCGATATGAGGTCCTGGAATGCGACCTCACCGGCAAAGACCCGGCCCAGGCCATCTCCGCCGCCCTCTCCCGGGGTAGTGGGGAGGACATCTGCCGCCTCCTCCTCACAGGGGAGGCCCAGACTTTGGACCTTCCCGCCCTCACCCGCTCCGCCGGAAGTCTCCGCTGGGCGCTGACCCTCCGGGACCACACCCGGGTGCCCCAGGACCTGTGGCGCCGGGAGGGAGAGGACAGCCTGATCGGCTACTTCCTCCGTGAGATGCGCTCCCGCATCTCCTCCGCCGCCGACGAAACCCAGCGGGCCACGCTGGAAAGGGCAGTCCGCTACGGCCTCACCGCACTGGAAAATGGGGAGGACACACCATGAAGATCATTGAAATGACCGCCACCTTCGGCTGTTTGGACCACGCCGTCCTCCGCCCCGGTGAGGGCTTCACCCTCATCATGGCCAATAACGAATCGGGCAAGTCCACCTGGGCCGCCTTCCTCCGGGCCATGCTCTACGGCTTCCCCCCCCGGGACCGGGACAAGGCGGGCTATCTGGCCGAGAAAAACCGCTACCAGCCCTGGTCCGGCGCCCCCATGGAAGGCTCCCTCACCCTGGAATGGCAGGGCAGGCGACTCACCCTCCGCCGGGGACCCAAAGGCACCACGGCCTGGGGGGCCTTCTCTGCCGTCTGGACCGCCACCGGCGAGAATGTGGAGGGCCTCACCGCCGAGACCTGCGGCGAGACCCTGCTGGGGGTCTCCCGCGAGGTCTTCGAGCGCACCGCCTTCGTCGAGCAGGGCCAGATGGCCCTCACCCCCAGCAGTCATCTGGAAATGCGGGTGGCCGCTCTGGCCACCACCGGGGAGGAGGACGTCTCCTTCTCCCAGGTAGAGCGCCGCTTAAAAGACTGGCTCAACCGCCGGAAGGTCAACAGCCGGGTGGGCCTTATCCCCCAGTTGGAGGGGGAGCTTTCTCAGGTGGAGGAGGCCATCTCCCAGCAGGGGGACCTGCTCCGCCGCAGTCAGGAGGCCCTGCAGGAAAAGGAATCTCTGGAACAGGAGAAGGCCGCTTTGGAAGCCCGCCTTCAGGCCCACAAGGCCGCTGGCGCCGCCCGACAGGCCGAGCGACGGAGTCAGGCTCAGGCCGATTTTAATGCCGCTCAGGCCCAGCTGACTGCCGCCGAAGCCGCCGTCAAGGCCCTCCCCGATGCCGAAATTCTCCGTCAGGCTCAGGGAGACCTTCGCTATCTCAACACGCTGGAATCCAACCTGAAGCTGGCGGAAAAGGACATCCCCCAAGCCCGGCAGCAGGCGGAACAGACCCGGCAGGATGCGGACAGTGACCCCTGGTTCCCCGGTCAGGACCCGGCCCAGGCCGCCGCACAGGCTCAGGCCCACCGGGACCAGGCGGAGGCCCTGGGGAAAAAGGCCCCCTCCCCCCTTCTCCTCTTTCTCCTTCCCCTGCTGGCCACCGCCGCCATGACCCTTTACTGCTATCTCACCTACTCCGCCGACGTCCTCACCTCCGCCCCCTGGTACGCCGGCGTTCAGCTCTTTGCCCCGCCCCTCTTTCTTCTCACCGGGGCGGCGGTCCTCATCCTTCTTCTCCGCCGCCGGAAAAAGAGGGCGGCCCTCGCCGCCCTTCTGGCTCAGTACAACGCCCAAACCCCCGGGGAGATTCTGGACCGCTCCGCCGCCTACGGCAAAAAGGTGGCCGCCGCACAGGAGGCCGCCCGCCTCCTCCAGAGCGTGGAGGACCAGCGGGACAAGCTCGCCGCCCAGAAGGAGGAGCTTTCCGACCGGCTTCTCCGCCTTGTCTACCCCTTCGCCCCCGAGGTCACCAACCTCTTCGGCGTCTCCACCGCCCTCTCCCGGGCCTTACAGCAGGAGGAGGGCTACCATCTGGCCAAAGCCAGAGCGGAAGCGGCGGAAAAGCTCCTCTCTGCCCTCCCCGCCCCCGACCCCGGCGGTGCCCTCCCTTTCAGCCCCGCCGCCGCTCCGGAGGGGGACCCCGCCCTTTTGAGCCGAGAGCTGGCCGCCGTCACCGCCCATCTCTCTCAGGCCAGTGACAAATCCGCCCGCCTGCGGGGCCGGCTCTCCTCCCTGGGGGACCCCGCCGAGCTGGAAGCCCGCCGGGATGCCCTCACCGAGCAGCTGGCCCTCCGCCGTGGGGAGTTCGACGCCATCTCCACCGCTCTGGAGGGGCTGAAGGCCGCCGACTCCCTCCTGCGGGAGCGGTTCTCCCCCGCCGTCAATGAAAAGGCGGGGACCTACCTCTCCGCCCTCACCGGGGGTAAATACGATGCCGTCACCCTCACCCGCCAGTTCCAGGCCCTGGCCAAAGAGACGGGCGAGACCGCCCCCCATCCCGACCTGGCCCTCTCCGGCGGCGCCTCCCAGCAGCTCTATCTGGCCGTCCGCCTTGCCATGTGCGACCTGGCCCTCCCCGGCGCCGACCCCTGCCCCCTCCTTTTGGACGACACCCTGGATGCCTTCGACGACCACCGGGCCAAACTGGCCCTGGACTGCCTGCTAAAGCTGGCAGAACACCGTCAGGTCCTCCTCTTCACCTGCCACACCCGGGAGGAGAAAATGCTGGAGGGCCAGCCTGTCACCATCATAAAATAGATCCCGCCCGGCATGGAGCAAACCACCACCGGGAGAAACTTCACCGATACTGGACCGGTTGCCGTTTGATTGGTGGTTGCACACTAAGCCTAAAACTGCGTGAATACGAAAGACGATTCTTTTCCCGAGGGAAAGAATAGCCTCTC
>CANOCD010000170.1 GCA_947564495.1 uncultured Angelakisella sp.
GGTCCCGGACAAGGCCCCTATCGAGCCCCTGCTTGCCCGATACACGGGAAAGCAGGGGCTCGATAGGGGCCTTGTCCGGGACCACTACCTTGGCTACCAGACGGGAGCCGGTCTCGCTCCGTTGGCGGCTGATGACGCTGTACTGCTCCTCGGTGAGGTTGTCCAGCAGGTAGGTACAAAGGGCGTCCACCGAATCAAGGTCGTTGTCCAAGGGCGTCGACGGGATATTTTCCGCCTTGAACCGCTCCAGAGGGTCAGCAGCGATGGAAGCCGCCGGCGGGGCGGCCTCCTTCACCGTCGCCATGACCCGGGAGGCTTTCCAAACGTCCCCCTCCTGCTCCATGGTGAGGTTTCCGTAGGCGGTGGCGGCAAGGTCTCCCCCGGAGGTCCGCAGCTCCGCCGTAAAATCATAGACCTCCGCTTCCCCGTTCCGCCTGGTCAGCTGGAGCCCCTGGGCCTGGATGTCGGCCCCCCGGCTGTTGGTCAGCCTGGCGACTTGGTAATGGGTCCGGTTGGAGACAAGCATCCCGATACACCGGTCGGTCATAAAAGAGCCAAACCGCTGCGTCAAGTATTCCGTCATACCTTCGCCGCTTGCAACAATTCCATCGGTCCCGCCGGTCTCGCCGCCGGGGAGCGTGCCCACAGTGCTTTGCCGCATTTCAAGGAGGATGGCATCCTGTTCCTCCGCCTGCTGCCGGGTGCAGGAAAGCAGCTGGACCAGGGCGTTCTGCGCCGCCGTGACGGGCGTGCCGGTGGGAGAAACGGGCTCCAGCCCCTGTCCCCCGCCGCCGGTTCCGATGCCCACGATGGTGTACAGGTTGCCTGCCACCTGGCGGAATCGGAACTCCTGGTAGTTTTCGGTCCAGTGCCAGCCGCCCTCCGTCGGGACGCCGTTGCCGTTGGCGGAGACCCACCGGCTGTCCTCGGTGGTGTCGTAATCCCACAGGAAGCGCACCGCAAACTCCCTGCCGTCGGCAGAAGCGGCCATGGGGGTGATCTCCCCAAGGGTGAACCTTTGTATCCGCAGCTCTTCGGGGATGTCCTCTGCGGTAAAGGCTTCAAAGTACCCTTGAACGCCCACCCGGGCGATGTCCGCCATCCCCCCGTCGGCGTGGAAGGAACGGGCCTCGCTCGCCACCCCGTCCTGGGCGGCGTCCAGGTAGATGTTCCGGATCTCCTGGTAGGCGTCCAAGGACAGCTCCACCCGGTAGTTGGTCAGCTGCTCGGCGTAATAGCGCTCGTCCTCCTGGTAGACGTAGTAGGCGCTGCCCGGCTCCTTGACCTCCACCCGGAGGTAGCTGTCCACCGGCACCACCATTTCCAGAGGGTTGAGGGGCACATCCTTTCCGGTGAGGATCAGCTCCGCCAGCCGGGGGGCGACGTCGGCCTGGTAGTGGGTGAACTTCCGGAGCCGCCGCCCCTCCACCGTCTCCTCATAGCCGGTGTAGAAGCCGTTGGTCTCGTCGGGGGCCTCCCGGTGGGCGATGGTCCGCCAGATGTCCAAAATTTCTCGGTAGGTCTCCCGGGACAGCTCCAGGCGGTAATCCTCGGGGCGCTCCATAAAGAAGCGGCCGTTGGCCTCATACAGATAGTAAGCGGTGCCGGGGTATCCCATGTTGATAAAAAGGAAGGTGTCGGCGGGCGGGGCCTTTTCGGGCTTCTCCTCCATCAGGTCGCCGTCCAGCAGCAGGGAGGCCAGCCGGGAGCCCACCGTGGGCTCGGTGACCAGGACATACTGCCCCGCCTGGCCCTCCCGGACCTCCTGGAACCCCACCTGGTACTCCCATACCCGGGCGGGGTCAAGGAGGAAGGTGGTCTCCTCCACCATCCGGAACAGCCCCGACGACTCCCGGAGGGGGTAGCACTCTCCCCTTTCGCCCCCTGTCTCCCCCCAGACCTGGGTCTTGGTAAAGCAGAGGGCAAGGCTTTCCCTTGTGGCGGGATCGTATTGCCCGAAGGTGAACCGCAGTTCCCAGTCGGCGGCCCTTTCCCCCTCGGGAAGGGGCTTCCTCCCCACCTCCAGGGCGGCGGTCAGCTCCGCCAGCCGCTTCACCTGTTCCGGGTCCTCCAAAGAGACCGAGCCGGAGCCCTGGCGTTCCACCAGCAGGCGCTCCCCTTCTTTGGGCTCCATATAAGTAAGCCCCTTCTGGCTGGAAAGGGCCACCCAGTCCTCCTTGGGATTGGAGAGCAGGCAGAAGGCCAGGACAAGACCCAGGGCCGCCGCCCCCGCCAGCACCCAGAGGGCGGGCTTTTTGTACCGCAGGACGTTTTGGATGCGGCTCCGCACGTCGTTTTCCCCAAAGGCCAAAGGGCTTGCCAAGCCGCTCTGCCGCTGGGAGATGGCCAGCAGCGAGGAGGAATAGCCCTTGCGGATCTCCGGCCCCAGGGCCCTCATCACCGCCTCGTCGCAGGACATCTCCATATCCCGGCAGAGGAGGAAGTAGGACACCCACAGCACCGGGTTGAACCAGTGGACGCAGAGGAGAAGAAGGGCCAGGGGCTTGACCAGGTGGTCCTTCCGGCGGATGTGGACCTCTTCGTGGCAGAGGATGTACCGCCGCTCCTCCTCGGCAAGGCCCAGGGGCAGGTAGATCTTAGGCCGGAAAAAGCCCAGGACAAAGGCGGTGGGGACACGGTCGCTTTCCCAGACCCGCCCCTCCCGAAGGACCGCCCCTTGGAGCCGCCCCCGGAAGCGCAGATAGGAGATAACGCAGTAGGCCAGCATGAGGACCATCCCCGCCTGCCAGACCAGGTTCCCGATCTCCAGCCAGAGCTGCACCGGGTTGGCCGAGGCCGCCGGGGTGGCCGGGGGAAGGCTCTGGTTCACCGCCTGATCGAAGAACTGAAAGCCGCTTTGGATCTCCGGCTGGGGGGCGTAGACGATCTCCTGGGGGATGGTCTGGGGCCGGGGCATCAGGCTCAGGACGCTGGTGAAGGAGACGGGGCAGACCAGCCGGAACAGCACCACCGCCCACAGGGCGTAGGAGATCTTTTTTGGGGCCCTGCGAAGGAGTAGCCGCCCCGCCATCACCAGAAGGGCCGCCCAAGCCGCCCCGATGCTCATATTCAGGATCTGGATGAACCAGCTTGCCGGGATGCTCATTCCGTCGCCTCCTCTATGATCTGCTTCAGCTCCGCCGCCTCCTCCCGGGTCAGCTTGCGCCGTCCCAGAAAGGCGGTGAGAAAGATGGGTAAGGAGCCCTCAAAGCCCCGTTCCACCACCGCCTGGCTCTCGTACTGCCGCACCTGGTCCCGCCCCACCAGGGCGGTGACGGTGGCGTTCTCGTTTTGGAGGAGCCCCCGCTCCCCCAGCTTCCGGAGCATGGTGTAGGTGGTGGCCTTTTTCCACCCCAGCCGCTCCAGGCAGACCCTGCAAAGCTGGGTGGAGTTCACCGGCTCCCGCTCCCAGATGATGTCCATGAGGCGGTATTCCGCATCGAACAGCTTGTACTCCATGGGGCGCCCTCCTTTGGTTTATCGTGATAGACCTGTCTCTGTGTTTAAGTTTACTACGATAGACCTTTTTTGTCAACCACAACTTTCTGGAAGGAGAAAAAGTGATCTATTTGTAGCTTTCCCCTTGACAACCGAGAAGAAAGGTGATATATTTGTCTTACAAAGTGACAAATGAATCTCATCAGGAGGACTTCCCATGAAAAAGAAAACGGTAAAGCGGCTGATCCTGGCCGGTGTGGCCTGCGTCCTGCTGATGGCGGCGGCCTGCTGGTACGCAGTGACCTTCAACGACAGCCGGCTGGTGGTCCCCATAGACCTTTCCCGGTATCAATTCCAGCCCCGGGACCTCCCCATGATCCTGGCTACCCTGGCGGTCTGGGGCTATTTCCTCTGCCTTTTTGTCCTGTTGCTCCGGTCCGGCCTGAAAAAGACCTCGGTCCGTGTCGCCCGAAAGATCAGCCCCAAGCTGGGGTGGCTGGGCTTTTTGGGGCTGCTGGGTTTTGCCGGGTTTTATTCCTACCGCCAAACGGGAAACGTCTCCCCCTTCCTCTTTTTCTCCTTCTTCGGTTTCTTCGGGTTTTTCTATGAGGGGAGGATGTCCGGCACCCTGCTGGACGAGCGGTTCCGGGAAAACCAGCAGAGGGCCCAGTCCGCCGCCTGCAAGACGGCCCTGACCATCATCGTCGTGGCGGCGCTCTTTCTGGGCCAAGGGCGGCTGTTTGGAAAGCTGGACTACACCCTCATCGCCCTGCTCATCGTCATCTCCCTTTCCTTC
>CANOCD010000171.1 GCA_947564495.1 uncultured Angelakisella sp.
AACGAGGCCATAACGAACAGCCAGTACGGCAGCATCACACCGTAGACCAGCAGTTCAAACGTGATCTTTCTATGAAACACGCTTGAAATGACCAGAGGAGAAAGAAACCAGATGATCAAGGTCAGCCAATGCTTTTTCATAAACGTTCCGCTTGTGTTTTTCTGTAGGAGGGCGGGCTCGGGTCAGTTGGACGAATCATAAACCATATTCCCCTGGCTCATGGTCAGCCGCACCCGCCGGCTCTTGTCCAAAAACACCAGGTCGGCGTCCTTCCCGACCTCCAGGCTCCCCTTGCGGTGGGCCAGCCCCAGCATCCGGGCCGGGGAGGAGGTGAACAGCGCCAGGCATTGGGGGAAGGTCAGCCCCTCGGCGGCGGCCAGCCGCCAAAGCCCCTCGTCTGCCGTGAGAACGCTCCCCGCCCAGCTTTCGTCGTCCAGGTAGGTGAGCTTCCCGTCCCGGAGGGCGGCGCTGCGCTCCCCCAGGGGATAGAGCCCGTCCGCCAGCCCCGCCAGGGACAGGCTGGCCGTCACCGCCACCGTCCGAGCCACGCCCTTGGCCCGAAGGAGCAGCCGGAACAGGGGCAGAGGGGTGGCGTCCAGGTCGCAGAGCACCTCGCAGAACAGGTCCTGCTCCAGGGCGGCGGCGACAAGCCCCGGGGACTGCTGGTCCATGGGGGCGGTGTGGCGGAAGATGTGGGTGATCCCCGTGGCCCCGGCCTGGACGCAGTCCATCACCTGGTCGTAGCTGGCCCCGGTGTGGCCCAGAAAGACCTGGACCCCGTCGGCGGCCAGGCGCCGGGTGAACTCGGCGGCCCCGGGCAGCTCTGGGGAGAGGGTCACCCGGGTGACGATGCCCTCGCTGGCCTCCTGGACCCGCTGGAAAAGGGCGTAGTCCGGCTCCCGGAGCAGCTTCTTGGACACCGACCCCTGCCAGCCCTCGGCCAGGAAGGGGCCCTCCAGGTGGATGCCGGCGATCTGGTGGCAGCCCTGGCGCTTGGCCCCGCCGATGGCGGAGGCCGCCCGGAGCAGGTGCTCTTCGGTATCGGAGATCAGGGCGGGGAGGAAGGTGGTGACCCCGTGGGAGGCGCAGAAGTCCCGGAGGGTCCGGACCTCCCGGGGGCTGGTGACCGCCCCCAGGTCCACCCCCCATCCCCCGTGGACGTGGGCGTCGATGAGGCCGGGGAGGACCAGCATCCCGTGGCCGTCCACGACCCGGCCGTAAGCCTCCCCCGGGGGGAGGATGCCTTGGATACGCCCCTCGCTGACACGGAGGTTGCAGGGCTTGGGCCGTCCGTCCAGAAAGGCCTGGATGTTGGTGACTGTGGTGATGATGGGCGCCATACTCAATCTCCCTTGAATGTAAATTTCCCGTAAAATTTCACGGTTTCCCTGCCGGAGCCCCTTTTTACGGTAGAAAAGTTTCCGGAAAAAGGGTAAAATAAAGAAGCAGTCTATTTTTTAAGGAAACCATTGAAAACTGTTTCTCCATTCATTATACACCTTCTTGGAGAAAGTGCAAGGAAGGAAGGGCGCAGAAATCCCTTTTTATTGAAAAAACAAGGGACAGCCGGCCCGCCCGGGGGCGGGGGCTGGGAAAGGACGGCCAGATGGAACTTGTCATGGAAAACAACCGCCTGCGGGTGGTGGTGGAGATGATGGGGGCGGAGATCTCCTCTATTTGGGATAAGAGCGAGGGGCGGGAGCTCCTCTGGCAGGGAGACCCGGAGCTCTGGCCCCACCGGGCCCCCATCCTCTTTCCGGTGTGCGGCCCCCTGCTGGACGACCGGTTCGAGGCCGAAGGCCAGCAGTACCAGATGCCCCCGGGGGGCTTCGCCCTGCGGATGCGCCACAAGCTGGTCTGCTGCGACCAGAACCTCATCTGCCTGCGGCTGGAGAGCACCCCGGAGACCGAGGCGGTCTACCCCTGCAAGTTCGCCGTCAAGACCACCTACGCCCTCAAGGAGAACCGGGTCTCCAGCCGGATGAAGGTCCTCAACTACGACAAGAAGGAGATGTACTTCCGCTGCGGCTTCACCACCGCCTTCAACTGCCCCGACGGGGGGGAGGGGTGCCAGGTCCGCCTGGAGCAGCCCGAGGCCCTCACCATCCTGGAGCGGGACGGCGCCGGGTTCCTCACCCGTGGCAGCCGGATGTGGGAGCCCGAGGGCGGGGTCATCCCCCTTTCCGCCCGGGAGCTGGACAACGGGGTCATCTTCAAGGAGCCCGCCAGCCAGTATTTCCAGCTGGAGTGCGGGGAGAAGGGCAGGACCATCCGCCTCCACCTTCGGGGGGCGCCCTACGCCTACCTCCGGGCGGCCCCGGCAGGGGGGCCACGGCGGTTCCTCTCCATGGGCAGCTGGCACGGCGTGCCGGATTTCGCCGACTCCCCCGCCGACTGGTCCCAAAAGGAGAGCGTCATCCCCCTGGGGGCCATGGAGGAATACTACACCCACCAGACCATCATCATCGACCCGTGACAGAAAAACAGCCCCTCCCCCGATCTGGGGAAGGGGCTGCTTTTTTACTCACTGGATGGCGATCTTCCGGCTCTGGGGGGGCAGCTCCCGGCGCTTGGGCAGGGTGAGGGTGAGGACGCCGTCGGCGTAGGCGGCGGTGATCCCCTCCTCCTGGATGCCCTCCAGGTTGAAGGTCCGGGCGAAGCTGCCGCCACGCCGCTCCCGGCAGAGGTAGTTGTCCTTCTTCTCCTCGCTGGATTCCTCGTGGCTGGCGGAGATGGTGAGGAGGCCGTTGTTCACGTCCAGGTCGATGTCCTCCTTCCGGAAGCCGGGGAGCTCCGCCTCCAGGAGGTAGTGGTCCCCCTCGTCCCGGATGTCGGTGTTGAACATCGGGGTGCGGCGGCCGTTTTCGCCAAAGACGCTGCGCTCGAACTCATCAAACAGGTCGATGAGGCTGGAACCGCCACGGTTGCTGTAAGGGATCATATACATAAGTCAAAACTCCTTTCGGGCCATCTGGCCGCTTCTTTTGTTTGACTATAGTATAGCCCTTGATCGTGAACAAAAATCGTATCTTGTGTGCCGTTTCTGTAAATTCTGGCACTCGTCAGTATAGAGTGCTAACCGTTTTGATCTACAGCGGCCCGCCGCTGATGTCCAGGCCCAGGGCCTCCAGGAAGACCTCCCGGACCCGGTCCTCGGGGTAGGGGCCAAGGCCGGCGGCCTGGGGGTAGGGGATGAGGCCCCCGGCCATCCCGGCGTGGCCGCCCCCCTCCCCCAGCCCCCGGAGGGCCCGGCGGGTGAGCTCCCCGGCGTGGACCCCCGGGGCCTCGGACCGCACCGAGAGCTTGATCCCGTCCTCCCGGCGGGAGGAGAGGACGGCCACCTCCACCTCCACCAAAGAGAGGATGAAGTCGGAGAGGATGGCCAGCATGGCGTCGGGGCAGGGGAAGGGCACCGAGGAGAAGCCGATGGCGCCGTAGACCCGGATGCTCTCCACCGCCGCCCCGTAGGCCCGGAGGTCCTCCAGGACCAGGTTGTTCCGCTCCAGGCTTGCCAGCTTGTCCTGGTCGCAGAGGGGGTGGAGGTAGGCGAACATGGCGATGTCCCGGGGGGTGACCCCCCGGGAGAACTGGAGGGTGTCCATCTTGATGCCGTAGAGGAGGGCGGTGGCGGTATCCCGGTCGGGGGCCTCCCCAAGGGAAGCGTAATACTCGGCGATCAAGGTGGCGCAGGCTCCCACCGGCTGGATGTCCTGCCAGCGGTAGTCCACGGGGACGTAGGTGGGGTGGTGGTCCACGCAGGCCACCTCGTCCCCGATGAGGTCGGTGACATTGCCGCCGTGCTTCTGGGTATCCACGCAGACGATATAATCCCGGCGGCCCATCCGCTCCCGGAGGCGGTCCTTGGGGACCATCTCGATGCGGAAGGCGTCCAGGAGTTTGGAGGCGCTGAGTTTGTCGATCCGGCCGTCGTAGCAGAGGGTAGCGGGGACGCCGTGGCGGGCCAGGAGCTGCTGGAGGCCGTAGGCGGAGGCGATGGCGTCGGGGTCGGGGAAGTTATGGGTTTGGAGGAAGGTGGTATGGCCACGGAGGAGCTCGGCCAGGGAGAGGAAGTTGGGCATGGGGCAGGTATCCTTTCGGGTTGGTGTTTGGGGATATTTTAGCACATTCTTGGGGGGATGTCTATGGGCGGGCGAGGGGGAGCAGGGGGTAAAGTCCGGGACAGGCAAAGTTTAGGGCCGCCCTTTTCAAAGGGCGGTGGAGTCCAGAGGCAAA
>CANOCD010000172.1 GCA_947564495.1 uncultured Angelakisella sp.
ACGCCGTAACAGACGCCAAGGTCGCCGAACTCGATCTGGGCACCAAGATAGACCTTCCTGCCGTCCAGGAAGGGGACCGCCTTGCCGCTGGGGAGGGGATAGGCGAGATCCACAAAGGAGCCCGGCAGTTCCACCAGCATATCGGCCCGGGGGATCTGGGGAATCCCGTTGGCGTCCAAAAGGGAATTGACCTCCTTCAGCAGGGCCTCCTTGAAGCCGGCGTACCCCTCCGGGCCACCGGCCTTGATGTACTCCGCCGCAATGCAGCTCCCGCCAAAGGGCCTGCCCCCGGTGGTCTTACAGCCCCGGCAGTTTTCCCGGAACTGGCATATCCCGCAGTTCGCCCCGCAGATCGTCTCCATCCTTTTGACCTCCTTCTGTTTTGTCTCAACACCGTCAAAGAAAAAGGAGCCTCTTCTCCCTCCCCAGGGGAGGGAAAAACAGGCTCCCTTCCAGATCGGCTTTACTCTTCATCCCCCAAGGCCGTCTCCTCCTCCGCCTCGGGGTACTCCTCCATGGCCTCCAGGACGCCGGCGTCCTGGGCGGTCTCGTCCATCCAGGGGGCGGGCTGGCCCACGATGCACACCTTGGCCTCGGAAAGGGTCAGGTCCTTGCTGGCAAACCGCTTCACCGCCTCGGTCACCGGGTTCTTCATCTCGATGGGCTCCAGGGGGGGCTGGCGCTTGCCGTCCTTGTCGGTGCGCTTGTTGGCCTCCCGCTTCTCCTCCTCGATCTTGGCGATCCGCCGGGCCTCCCGGGCCACCGCCACCACGAACATATAGTAGCTTTCGCCGGGCTCCAGAATCTGGGACATAGATGGTCTGAGCATGACAAATTCTCTCCTTTATTCCGCTAAAAATTCCTGCAACAGTGTTTCGTTCCGGGCGGGGGCGCACTTGGCGGCCCGGATGATCTCCCCCAGGCGGGCGGCGGCCTCCTCCACCTTGTCGTTGAGGAGGAGGTAGTCGTACCGGGGGGCCAGGGACAGCTCCCGCCGGGCGGTGCTGAGCCGGCCCTCGATCTGCTCCCGGGTCTCGGTGCCCCGGCCAATGAGGCGGCGTTCCAGCTCCCCGAAGGAGGGGGGCAGGACGAAGATGAGCACCGCCTCCGGGAACTTCTCCCGGACCTGCATGGCTCCATCCACCTCGATCTCCAGCACCACGTCCCGGCCCGCCTCCAGCTCTTTGCGGATGGGCCCGGCGGGGGAGCCGTAGTAGTTGCCGTTGTACCGGGTGTACTCCAGCACCTCACCCTGGCGGATCATCTCCTCGAACCGCTCCCGGGTGACGAAGTGGTAGTTCACCCCGTCCACTTCCCCGGGCCGGGGGGCCCGGGTGGTGGCGGAGACCGAAAAGGCCGCCTCGGGGTGGCTCTTAAAGTATTCCCCCAGGACGGTGCCCTTCCCCGAGCCGGAGGGCCCGGAAAAGACGATGAGAACGCCCCGCTTATTCATCCTCAAGCTCTTCGTCCTCCTCGTAGTCCACGATGCGGTTGGCCACCGTTTCGGGCTGCACCGCCGACAGGATGATGTGGTCCGAGTCGGTGATGATCACCGCCCGGGTCCGCCGCCCGTAGGTGGCGTCGATGAGGCTCCCGCTCTCCCTGGCGTCCTGGATGATCCGCTTGATGGGGGCGGATTCCGGGCTGACGATGGCCACCAGCCGGTTGGCCGAGACCATGTTTCCAAAGCCGATGTTGATGAGCTTCATGGGGTACTCCTTTCTCTCAGTTTATCTTTCCAGGGGACTCACCCCTGCTTCTTCCGAAGCTTCCTCGCCAGATACCAGAGCCCGGCGGCCCCCGCCAGGAGGACCGCCCCCAAAAGGAGGTAGACCTCCATCTGCATCTTGGCGGTGACAAAGATGGCGGTGGGACCGTCCGCCCCGCCGATGATGCCCACGCCGCTGATCTCCTTTGCCCCGGTGATAACGCTGATGCTGCTTTGCCTGTCCGGGGCGGGATGATCCACCCGCCAAACCGCCAGCCGGTAGGCCCCGTAGGTCCACAGAAGGGGGACCGAGGCCAGGGCCAGGAGGGCGGAACCGATCTTCAAGAGGGTCTGCTTTTTCATCCTTGGCGGCTCCTTTTACTCGATGTTCTGGATCTGCTCCCGGATCTTCTCGATCTCGCTTTTGATGTCCACCACCACCTGGGCGATGGCCACGTCCTGGGCCTTGCTGCCGATGGTGTTGGCCTCCCGGTTCATCTCCTGGACCAGGAAGTCCAGCTTGCGGCCCACCGCCTCGGGGGTATCCAGGATGGTCCGCAGCTGGGAGATGTGGCTCCGCAGGCGCACCGTCTCCTCGTCCACCGCCCAGCGGTCAGCGACGATGGCGGCCTCAGCCAGGATGCGCTGCTCCTCGATGCCGGTCTTGCCCAGCAGCTCCTCCATCCTGGCGGCAAGCCGGGCCCGGTACTCGGCCACCGTCTGGGGGCTGCGCTCCTCCACCACGGCGACCTTCTCCTCGATGGTGACGAGCCGCCCCAGGATGTCCTCCCGGAGCTTCGCCCCCTCTGTCTGGCGCATGGCCACGAACCGGTCCGCCGCCGCCCGGGCCACGGCGGAGACGTCGGCCCAGATCTGCTCCTCGTCGTCGGGGCTCTTCCGCAGGGTGAAGATCTCCCCGAACCGGGAGATGGCGGTGAGGGAGAGGTCGTCCACCAGACCCAGTTCCGCCCCCAATCCCCGGAGGGCCTCCACGTACTCCCGGGCCAGGGCGGCGTTCACCGCCACCTGGGAATCGGGGCTGTCCACCGTCTGGATGAGGACGGCGACCTCCACCTTGCCCCGGCTGGCGGCGGTCTGGGCCAAGCCCTTGAGTTTTTCCTCCAGGTAGCCATAGGCTCTGGGCACCCGGGCGGAGAACTCGAAATACCGGTGGTTCACCGACCGGAACTCCACAGTGATGTCCCGGCCGTTTCGCAGCTCCTGGGCCCGGCCAAAGCCGGTCATGCTTCGGATCATGGCTGGTGTCCCCCTTTTCAGTCTGTAGCGGCCCCTTCCTGTAGTTCCTTCACGGAAGGGGAGATTTTCCCTATCATGTTATTTTAACCCATCCCCGGGCGGGTTGTCAACTTTTTCGGGGGTGGAATGGGGTCATCCGGGAGAAAAAGTCCGAAACCCCGCCTCCCCGCACCCCTTTTCCCCCTTTTGCATAGGATGGTGGCAAAAGGAGGAGCCGCCCGGCTCCCGAAGAAAGGGGCGTTTTCCATGCCGATGAACCGTCCGTACCGACCCTACCCCTGCTGTCCTCCCGGACCTCCCGGGCCCCGGGGGCCCATGGGACCCCAGGGCAAGATGGGCCCTCCCGGCCAGCGGGGGATTCCCGGCCCCATGGGTCCCAAGGGGGAGCCGGGGCCTCCCGGGCCCATGGGGAACCAGGGCCTCCAGGGGGAACCGGGGCCCCAGGGACCCAGCGGCCTTATGGGGCCCATGGGTCCTGCCGGGACCAAGGGGCCTCCGGGGAATGATGGCGTTCCGGGGCCGGCGGGTCCTATGGGCCCTGCCGGGGAGCGTGGCCCTCAAGGGGAACCCGGCCCTGCCGGAGAGCGGGGGCCCCAAGGGGAGCCTGGTCCTGCCGGGGAGCGGGGGCCCCAAGGGGAGCCTGGTCCTGCCGGGGAGCGGGGGCCCCAGGGGGAGCCCGGTCCCGCCGGGGAGCGGGGGCCTCAGGGGGAACCCGGTCCTATGGGGCCTCCCGGGCCGGGGGGCGGCCAGGGGCGGATGACCCAATTTGCCAGCTGGGCCCAGAGCGGGCAGATCACCGTTCCCTTTGGGGGCGGGAAGGTGCCCTTGGCCCCGGTGATCCAGAGCGTGGGTATCCAGGAGCGGGAGGGGGCGCTGCACCTCCACCAGCCGGGGGTGTACTGCTTCCGGTATCTGGTGTCCTTCCCGGTGGCGGCCAGGGTGTCCACGGTGCTTTCCCTTCGCTTGGACGGGGAGGTGGTCCCCGGGTCGGTCTGCCATGTGGATAAAGAGAACCCGGGGCAGCCTTACACGGCGGCGGGGCAGGGGATCTTCCGGCTGGAGGAGCCCGGGGAGCTGGCGCTTTGGTCGGAGAAGGGGTTTTCCATCGCCGGGGCGGCGGAGGGGGACACTTTGGCTAGTTTGGCGGGGAATTTGTTGTAAAGCAGGATCTGTCAATCGAGCCATGTAAAGTTTTCGTCCACCTTTTTCAAAAGGTGGTGGAGTCCAGAGGCAAAGCCTC
>CANOCD010000173.1 GCA_947564495.1 uncultured Angelakisella sp.
ACATCCTGGAGAAATTCACCAACGAGGATTTCTACTATTCCCATGTCATCTCCTATGGCTCCGAAAGCGACGAGTACGCCATGCACAACCACGCCATGTACGAGATCATCTTCTGCATCTCCGGCGACGTGAACTATATCGTGGAGGGGGAGCGTTACGCCCTGACCAGCGGAAGTATGCTCATCATCAAGCCCATCGTCCCCCATAAGTTGGTCATCCTCTCGGACCGCCCCTTCGAGCGCCATACCCTCTACGCCTCCCACGCCGCCAATACCTCCGCCATGAACCAGATGCTCACCGGCAGCATCATGACCGGCACCACCGACCGGGCCGGGGGGCTCTTCATCTCCCCGGAGAACACCGGCTCCATCCAAAATTACTTCGATTCCCTCAGCAGAGCCTGCGGCCAGGATAACAGCGGCGCCAGCCAGCTTCCCCCCATCTTCGCCCAGGCCATGGTGGCCGAGCTGATCCTCCAGATCCGGGAAAAGCACCCGGAGTATATCAGCGGCGGCATCTCCAAGACGGTGGACAAGGTCCTCCTCTACCTCAGCAACCATTTTACCGAGAAGATCTCCCTGGCCACCATCGCCGAGTATTTCCATATTTCCCGGGATTACTGCAACCGCATCTTCCGCAAGGCCACCGGGATGTCGGTGATGCAGTACGTCATCTACAGCCGGGTCATCTTCGCCCGGCAGCTCCTCAACGAGGGGCTCTCCGCCGGGGAGGCCGGGCAGCGGGCCGGCTTTTCCGACTACAGCAGCTTCTTCCGGGCCTATAAGAAGGTCACCGGCCGCTCCCCCAAGGAGGACCGGGAGATCGCCGGGGATTTCTACAGCAACCCCACCCTGAACCTCCCCGAAGCCCGAAATTAGGATGCCAGGCCCCGGCGGGACGCCTCCGCCGGGGCTCCTCTTTTGCCCTTTTTTGGGATGTTTTGACAGATCTTTCCCCGGGGAACAGGGGGCTTTCCCGGCTCCCGGACAGGCCCGAAAAAATAGGTCGATTATTGCAATAAATGTTAGGTATATTGCAATTCCAAAAAGCGTCGAAAGGTGTTATTATTAAACAAAAAAACAATACCATTTATATCGCTTTTCGTGAAAACTATAGACAAAAAAGCCCCGGTCCTGTCCGCCTTGCACAGGCCGGAAAAAAGGCAGGTCGAATAACGCAAAATTTCCCAAAAAAACGGGGGATGGCGGGGGATCTGCCCGTGGAAAAAAGACAGGCGGGCCCGCTCTGTCCCCGCCCCGGGGAAGCGCCGTCACGCCAAGCGCCCCCGTATCCCACAGCGAAGGGCCGGCCCCGCCGGCGGCCTTTGCGGAAAGGTATGGCTCCGACATGACTTTTGAGCAGCTGGTCCATGACGTGGACGGCCTTGGCCTGAACATGATCGACTTTGCCCTTTACACCCCCGAGGCGGGGATACGCTCCCACCGGTTCCAGCCCTCCTCCAACTGCAGCAACAGCTACTCCCTGGCCAAGGTCTTTGTGATGACCGCCCTGGGGATGCTCTGGGACGAGGGGAAGGTGAACATCAGCACCACCGTCTGCTCCCTCCTGGGGTCCCTGACCCCCAAGAACGCCGACAAAGCCTGGCCCCTGGTCACCCTGGACCACGCCATGACCCACCGGGTGGGCTTTGACGAGGGCTTTCTGGACATCGACGTGGAGGACGTGTGCCAGTACCCCACCGACGACTACCTGGAGCTGGCCATGAGCCACCCCATCGCCTACCTCCCCGGGAGCCACTACCACTACAGCGACGCCGCCTACTACATCCTTTCCCGGGTGGTGACGGCGGTCACCGGGGAAAAGCTGGACGAGTTCCTCCGCAAGCGCCTCACCGCCCCCATGAAGTTCCGGGAGATCGCCTGGAGCCGCTGCCCCCGGGGCTACCCCATGGGGTCCACCGGCCTTTACGCCGCCGCCTCGGACATCGTCAAGGTGGGGGCCATGTACCTGGAGGGCGGGGTCTACCAGGGCCGCCGCTACCTTTCGGAGGACTGGGTCAAGCTGGCCCTGGCCAACGAGTACGAGTTCCACCTCATCTCCCCCACCGGTCTGATGAGCAAGGGGGGCATCTACGGCCAGGAGCTGGTCTTTTCCCGGGAGCGGGGCTTCGCCGCCTCCTGGCACAGCTTTGAACTGGAATCCAACGGTTACACGGCCCTCATCGACCTTGTGGATTCCATCACGGCCTTTGACTAAAAAGGCCCCGGATCAACTTTGGTAAGTCAATGCGCCGGCATTGAAAATATTCAAGGAGGAAACACCATGAAAAGAAAGAAAGTACGGATATTGTCCCTCGTTCTGGCCCTGGCCATGACCCTGGCCCTGGCCGCCTGCGGCGGAGGGGGCGGAAATTCCCCCGCCCCCGCTCCCGCCCCCGGCAGCACAGCCGATCCCGCCGCCCCTGCCGCCCCCGCCGACGGCCCCGTGGTCATCAACATCGGCCGTGGCAGCGACACCGTGACCATGGACCCGGTCATGGCCGGGGACAACGTGGACATCTGGCTGATGAACCTGGTCTTTGAGGGCCTGGTGAAGAGCTCCGCCGACGGCAAGTCCATCGAGCCCTGCCTGGCCACCAGCTGGGACATCAGCGACGACCAGCTGACCTACACCTTCCATCTCCGGGAAGGGGTCAAGTTCTCCGACGGGACCCCGGTCACCGGGGAGGACTGGGTCTTCTCCATCACCCGTTCCATCGAGAAGGGCTCCTGGAGCTCCATGCTGGCCGCCATCGACACCGTCACCTCCCCCGATGACAAGACCGTGGTGGTCAAGCTGAAGAACCCCAGCGGCGCCATCCTCTCCGACCTGGCCGGTTTCTTCAGCACCGTCACCCCCAAAGCCTACTACTCCGCCACCGACGACGACACCCTGGCCAACAAGCCCATCGGCACCGGCCCCTTCTACCTGGAAAACTGGGAGAAGGACGTCATCATGACCTTTAAGAAGAACCCCAACTACTGGGACGAGGGCTACCCCTACGCCGACGAGATCAACTTCCGGGTCATCCCCGACAACAACACCCGGTCCATGCAGCTGATGAGCGGCACCCTGGACATTATGACCGGCATCGACGCCCAGAGCGAGATCCTGCTGAAATCCGACCCCAACATCAAGGTCCAGGACTTTGAGTCCACCCACGTCAACTACATCTCCATGAACACCACCAGCGAAAAGCTGAAGGACCCCCGGGTCCGCCAGGCCCTGAACTACGCCACCGATAAGGACGCCATCATCCAGTCGGTCTACGCCGGCGTGGGCACCCACACCAACTCGGTCATCTGGCCCGCCGCCGCCCACTACAACAACGACGGCAAATACTACGACTACGACGTGGAAAAGGCCAAGAGCCTCCTGGCCGAAGCCGGAAAGTCCGACCTGGAGCTGAACCTCATCATCATCGCCAACGACAGCGAGGACCTGATGATGGCCACCATCCTCCAGGACCAGTGGAAGAAGGCCGGCATCACCCTGAACATCACCCAGATGGACAGCCCCTCCCGCCGGGAGGAGCGCAACAACCTCACCTTCGAGATCCTCCTCAACTACATCACCAGCGACATCACCGATACCTCCCAGATCTTTGAGCTGTTCTGCATCTACGAGGGCTTCGACTGCTGGCACACCGGCTGGAGCGACGAGAAGCAGAAGGAGGCCGAGCAGCTGGTCAAGGACGCCGGGGCCACCAGTGACGAGGCCAAGCGCACCGAGCTGTACCACAAGGCCCAGGCCATCATGTGCGACGAGGCCCTTGTCATCCCCCTGAACTGCGTCCCCACCACTATCGCCATGCGGACCAACGTCTCCGGCGTGGTCCAGACCCCCTTGGGGAACTACCTCTTCAACGAGCTGACCAAGAGCTGACCCTTCCCGGCAGCTCACCTCTCTCCCCTCCCCGCCCCCGGGCGGGGGGAGGGGAGAACCAATACATCTTATACAACGGACCCAAAAGGAGCCGGTGTTTTCGTCGGCTCCTTTCTCGTTCATCTTCAACCAGGAGGGTCGTAACGTGAATCAACTGAACTATATCCTCAAGCGGATACTCCAGATGATCCCGGTGCTCATCATCGTCACCATCGTCATCTTTCTGGGCATCCGGATGATCCCCGGCAACCCCGCCGAGAACATCCTGGGGGACAAAGCCTCCCCCGAGGCCATCGCCGCCCTGGAAAAAAAGATGGGGC
>CANOCD010000174.1 GCA_947564495.1 uncultured Angelakisella sp.
GGTGGAGTCCAGAGGCAAAGCCTCTGGTCGCCCGCCGCAGCGGGCGAAACTCCCCCCGTTTCCCTTCCGAAGGGAGCATTTTTCTTTGCTTCTTTCTTTTTGCGATAGAAAAAGAAAGAAGAAGCCTGCCGCCCTGCACTCAACTTCCCTGCAAATACGCCTTTAACGGGCGTTTTGCAATATCAGCCTCCAGCCAGGTTAAAGGCCGCCGGAGGCGGGCCTACAGCCTAGCGGGGCACCGCCACCGCCCCCCTAAACCGCCGGCCAGTACGTTCCGGATTCGGCCCCAGCCGGGGCCTGTCCGGAAGGGCAGGCGGTACAGGGCGCAAGCGAGGGGCGCTCCTGCGGCTGGGTGTGGGTGCAGTCTCGTTACCGGCCGCAGGTTGTCACTTCGAGAAAACGAAGCTAAGAAAGGGAAACTTTGCCCCCTTTCTTAGCTTCGTTGTTTTTTCCTGCGGCCTGGTGTTGATAGGCCCGTTTTAGCTTGGTCATTCGGTCGGCGGCGGCCTATACATCCGTACAGACCGCCACCGCCCAGGGGTATTTCGCCCGCTGCGGCGGGCGACCAGGGCGTCGCCCTGGACCTACCGCCCTTTGAAAAAGGGCGGCCCTAAACTTTGCCTGGCCCGATTTATACCTTGCGTTCGGCCAGCAGCATCCGGTCGTTATCCAGCTCCCGCTCCACCTTCTCCTTAAACACCTCCAGCAGCGCGGGCACCGTCATCCCGGCCCGCTCCTCCCCTGCAAGCTCCAGCACCACACGCCCCCGGTCCATCATCAGCGTCCGGTTCCCCAACGCCAACGCAGCCGAAATATTGTGAGTGATCATCATGCAGGTGATCCCCTGCTCCCCAACGATCCGCCCCGTCAGCTCCTGGACCTTCTCCGCCGTGGAGGGGTCCAAAGCCGCCGTGTGCTCATCCAGCAGCAGCAGCTTGGGCGTCACCAGCGTCGCCATCAGCAGCGTCAAAGCCTGCCGCTGCCCCCCCGAAAGCAGCCCCACCGGGCTGTCCATCCGGTCCTCCAGCCCAAGCCCCAAGGAGGCCAGCCGCTCCCGGAACCGCTCCCGGTCCTTCTTCCCGGTGATGGAGAGGGGCGACCGATGCCGTGTCGTCCGCAGATAAGCCAAAGCCAGGTTCTCCTCAATGGTCATGTGGGGCGCCGTCCCCTTCAGGGGGTCCTGGAACAGCCGCCCGATGCTCCGGGATCGCTTGTGCTCCGCCAGGAAGGTCACGTCCTCCCCGTCCAGGATCACCCGCCCTCTGTCGGGCCAGAAGCTCCCGGCAATGGCCCCGAACAGGGTGGATTTCCCCGCCCCGTTGCTCCCGATGATGGTGACGAAATCCCCCTTCTCCAGGGTGAGGGACAAGTCCTCAATGGCCTTCTTCTCGTGGATGGTCCCCGGGGAGAAGGTCTTGGACAGGCCCCTGATCTCCAGCAAGTTAGCCATCCTGTTCCGCCTCCCTCCTGCGCTTTGCGAACCGGGCCTTTTCCGCCAGGGTGGGGTAGGAGATGGCAGCGGCCACGATGACCGCCGACACCAGCTTGAAGTTCTGGGCCCCCACGTTGGCCACCAGGGCGGCGGCGATGATGACACGGTAGATCACCGCCCCGATGACGGCGGCCAGGATGCCCCGGGCCACCGAACGCCGCCCGGTGACCACCTCCCCGATGATGAGGCTGGCCAGGCCGATGACCACCATCCCGGTCCCCAGGTTGATGTCGGAGAACTTCTGGTACTGCACCAGCAGCCCCCCAGAGAGCCCCACCAGGGCGTTGGCGGCGCAGAGCCCCACCGTGGTGGTAAAGGCCGGGTCGATGGAGGAGGAGGCCACCATCTCCCGGTTGTCCCCGGTGGCCCGGATGGACAGCCCCAGCTGGGTCCGGAGGAACAGGAGCATCAGCGCCCCCGCCGCCAGAGCCGCCAGCCCGGCCAGGATCAGCTTGCCTGCCGGCCCCAGCAGGGCCTCGGCGGCGGTAAAGACGTTCTCCTCCCGGAGCATATTCAGGTTGGAGCGGCCCCCCATCACCGCCAGGTTGACGGTGTACAGGCCGGTCATGGTGACGATCCCCGCCAGGATGGGCTGGACCCCCAGCCTGGTCTGGAGGAGGGCGGTGATCCCCCCGGCCAGGGCTCCGGCCAGGAGGGCCAGGATCAGCCCCTGGACCGGGTGCCCCGCCACGGTGAGGACGGCGGAGCAGGCCGCCCCCAGGGTGAAGGTGCCGTCGGTGGTGAGGTCGGCGATGTCCAGGGTGCGGTAGGAAAGGAACAGGCCCAGGGCCACCAGGCTGTAGATCAGCCCCTGCTCCACCGCCCCCTGCAAAACGGAAAGGCTCATAAGTGGTACTCCTTACTTTCTGTCATGGTTGATTCAGCCCGCTGTCACGGTGTCGGCGGGGATCTCCACCCCGATGGCGGCGGCGGTCTCGGCGTTGATGACCACGGCGTTGTCCCGGAGGACCTCCACGGGGATCTCCCCGGCAGGGGTGCCAGTCAGGACTTTCAGCACCATGTCGGCGGTCTGGCTGCCAAGATTGGTGTAGTTGACCCCCACGGTGGCGAGTCCACCGTCGGCCACCATGGAATCGGCGGCCACGTAGACCGGCTTCTTCACCTGGATGGCTTCGTCAGCCAGGACGCCCATGGCGCTGGCCACGGTGTTGTCGATGGGGGCAAAGACGGCGTCACACTGGCCCAGAAGGTTCCGGGCGGAGGTCTGGACGTCGGCGGAGGTGGTCACGGCCCCCTCCACATAGGGGATCTTCTGCCCGTCCAGGTAGCCCTTCACCTGGGCGATGACCGAAAGGCTGTTGTCCTCGCTGGTGTTGTAGATGAGGCCGTAGCTCTTCACGTCGGGGGTCAGCTTCTGGGCCAGGGCGAAGATCTTCTCCACCGGGATGGCGTCGGAGGTGCCGGTGATGGTCCCCCCGGGGGCCTCGATGCTGTCCACCAGACCGGCGGCCACCGGGTCGGTGACGGCGGAAAAGACCACGGGGATGCCGCTGCCCTCGGCGGCGGTGGCGGCTCCCTGGGCGGCGGGGGTGGCGATGGCCACGATAACGTCCGCCTTGGCGGCCACGAACTGCTGGCAGATGGTGTTGATGGTGCTGGTATCCCCCTGGCCGTTCTGGTAGTTCACCTTGATGGAAAGGCCGTTCTCGGCGGCCTTCTCCTCCAGCCGGGCGGTGATGGCGGCTCTGATCTCATCCAAAGAGGGGTGCTCCATCAGCTGGATGAGCCCCACCGTGACCTCCTTGGCCCCCTCCGGGGCGGCGGGGGCGGACCCGGTATCCGAGCCGGGGGCGGCGGGGGCGTTCCCCCCGGAGGAACAGGCGGCCAGGGCCAGGGTCATCAGGACGGCTAAAAACAGTGCGGTCAGCTTTTTCATCTTGTTCTTCCTCTCCAAATTTTTTCCCGGGATTCTCTCTTTCTTTCCCGGGGATGGGCTTCCACCTGTTGGAGTGGGTTTGTACAGGGGACCGTTTTGCTTTCCCAACAAAAAACGCCCGCCCCTATTTTCCCCTACGGGGAAAACAAGGACAGACGGAAAAGTCTGCGGTGCCACCTTGCTTGTCACGTGACGTGACCACTTAGCGGGATGCCAACACATCCCCGGCTCTGTAACGGGCGCCCCCCGTCGGGGAATACTCGGCCCGACGCTTTCCGGTCCCTTCGGGTCCTGCCCGTTGGTCCCGTCCGCCGCCTTTTGCCTTTGGTCCCCGCCCTCCGCGGTCCATTTGTCCACGCCGTTTCCCGCCGGGCTCTCAGCGCCGCCGGCTCTCTGTGGGGTCGTGCCTGGTTTTATCTCCGCTTCATCGGTTTGCAACTATTATATGCCGCCCCCCGGCATTTGTCAAGGGGGCGGAAAAAGAAAATTTTTGGGCTGTAAAGCGGTGAAGGGTCAGCCTTCCCGGGGGAGGAGAAGCTCGTCCACGGCGAAAACGTGGTAGTCCGGGGCCTTCTTCTCCCGCATCACCGACCCGGGCCGCCCGGTGTAGTGGGCCCCCAGGTAGAAGCCGTAGATCACCACGGCGGTGTTCACCTGGCGTTTCAGCTTGTCCTCGAACCGCTCCGCCAGGCTTTGGATGATATACGCCCCGTGGGGAAAATCGGCGAACAGCTCCGCAGCCCTGTTGGACTTTTTGGGGAAATACCGAAGCTCGACCCGCCCCCGGAACTCCCCCTGGAGGTA
>CANOCD010000175.1 GCA_947564495.1 uncultured Angelakisella sp.
GGTCCTTGACAAAGACGTGGGTCACCGACCCCACCAGCATCCCGTTTTGGATGATCGGCGAACCGCTCATGCCTTGTACAATACCCCCCGTCTTTTGAAGGAGGGCCGGGTCGGTGACCCGGATCACCATGTTCTGCCCCTTTTCCTCCTCGCTCATCATCAGCTTTTCGATCTCGATCTCGTACCTCTGGGGCCGGGACCCCTCCACGGTGGTGTAGATATACGCCTTCCCGGTCTGGACCTCGTGCTTCATGGCCAGGGGCATCTCCTCCCCCAGGTAGAGGGCCCGGCTCCGCAGCAGGCCGTACACCCCGGTGGCGGTGTTGGCCGAAAGGCTGCCCAGGGCGGGCTCCTCGGTAAAGCGGCCCTTCAGCTCCCCGGGGGCGCCGTTCTCCCCCCGTTTGCAGCCGGTGATCCGGGCGGGGACCACCTCCCCGTTGGAAAGGGGCATCATGTCCCCGGTGTCCACGTCGCAGACGGCGTGGCCCAGGCCGGTGAACAGGCCGCTGTTCTGGTCAAAGTAGGTCAGGGTGCCGATGCCGGCGGAGCTGTCCCGGACCCAGACCCCCAGGCGGTACTGGTCGTCCCCGGTGGAGCGCAGGGGCCGAATCCCGGCGGAAAAAGCCTCGTTCCCCCGTTTCACCTCCACCTGGACAGGGGCGTCCCCGTTCTCCTGCATCAGCTGGGCCAGCTGTTCGTTGGTGGTGAGGGCCACGCCGTTAAAGGTCTTGAGCACGTCCCCCACCTCCAGCCCCGCCGCCTTGGCGGGATTGACCCGGCCCTCCGCCGTGGGGATGTCGCTCATCCCCACCACCATGAGGCCGTCGGTGAACATCTTGATGCCAAAGGGGGCCCCGGAGACGGTGACCTGCTTTCGGTCCACCACGTTGACCTCCACCGTCTTGACGGGGATGGTCCCCAGCAGCCGGAGGTCCAGCTGGTAGCTGTCCCCTACCCCGGCCTGGGCCGCCTGGACCCCGCCGGCGGCGGCGGAATGTACCATCTGGATGGGGTAGCCAGGGGGAAAGGAGATCTCCTCCCCCGCCACCACCGAGTACCGGTCCGGCAGCTGTTTCTGCAAATATATGGTCAAAAGCAGAAGGGCCAGGAGGCAGCCGTTCACCGCTGCCGCCAGCCTTTTTGCAACCTTTCTCAAAAAATCATCTCCTTCATGTTTTGGAACCTGTACTCATCCCCAAGGCGCCGGGCGGCGGGGACCGAGCGCCGCTCCTCCCCTTCCTGGCGGTCGAAATGCTGTCAAGCATTTCTCTTTACAGGGCGGGAGGCTGGCGTTTCGGTCCTTTTTGGCGTTCCGGCGCCGTGAAAGATCAATACAGGTTTAATAGTGCCGGAGAGAATTTTATTTTTCGGCCAATTTCACGCAGATACGCTGGAGAACTTTCCTTTGGGCGGGCTCTTTCCGGACATTTTCCGGGAGAAGAAAAACCAGGGCCCGCCGCCAATTTTTCAGTCCTGTCCGAAAAGCCGCTTGTTGTCCCGCAGGAGGACCGTTCCCCGCAGCTCCACGGGAATTTCCGGCAGCCGCTCCTCCCAGTCTCCCCCAAGGGTTTCCCAGCTTTTTCGGTCCAGAAGTTCCAGCCGCTTCCCCATGGAAAAGAGGTCGTTCCCCGACGGCCTTACAATTTTTTCCAAAACGACCTGGTACTCCTCCAGGAGCTGGGCGCAGACATCCTCCTGGGCCCGGCGGAGCAGCTCCTTCCCCCGGGGCTCCCCCTGACCGGAGAGCAGATGCCCCTCCACCCTGGCCTCCAGGAGGAACCCGACCTCCCCGTCCTTCTTCCAGGGGCGGAGGTCCATGGCGCTTTTTTCCAGCACCCAGTCGGCGGTGTAGCCCTCCCCGGAGACGGTGTAGACCCGCCGCCGGTCCTCCCCGCCGGCAAAGGGCAGCAGCCCCTCCAGCTCCGCCGGGGTCTCCAGGACGCCCCCCTTCCCCGGGGAGAGGTAGCCCCCCAGGCGGGCCGAGCCCTCCTCCAGCTCCACCCCGGGGATGAGAACGCCACGGCCCGGGGCGGAGAGGAGCCCCAGGCAGTCCTTGAGGTTCACCCGGGAAAGGCCGCCCCCGGAGAGGAGGGAAAAGACTTCCTCCCCGGCGCTTTCCTCCCCTTCCCACCGGGCCAGGAGGTCACCCTCCCCCAGCCCCGCCGCCACCAGGGTCAGAGGTCTGATCCCCCCGTGGGCGTCCACCTGGGCCAGGAGTTCCTCCAGCTGGCCGGCGTTGGAAAAGCCGGAAAGGAGCACCACTTTACACCCGTCCAGGTAGAGGGTCTTGCCCAGTTCCAGTTCAATATCGGTGAGGGCCTGGGCAAAGGACCGCCCCTCCCCGGTCCGGCTCTCGTAGGACTGCTCCTCCTGGCCCAGCCGGGACAGCAGCTCCACCGTCACCTGGCAGCCCTCCTCCTGAAGTGTCACCGACGCCGCTGTGACGATGGCCCGCCGGGCAATATCCGCCCCCGGGACGCACCCGCCCAGCAGAAGGGCCAGGCAAAGGGCCAGGGCGGTCAGCTTTTTTCTCATCTTCCCTTCTCTCCCTTCTCCCAAAGTTTCCCCGCCAGGGGCAGCAGCAGCACCCCAAAGAGGCTGAGGACCCCGGCGGAAAGGACCAGGTGGAACCCCTGGTGCCACTCCTCCGGACCGTTCCAGAGGAGGAGGGCCAGGGCCGCCGCCAGCCCGCCGCTGCCCCAGGCCCAGGCGGCGCTCCAGGGGCGGAGGAACACCTTGGGGGCCAGGCTGGAGGCCAGGCCCAGAAAGACCGCCAGCTTCACCAGCCCCAGGGCCACCCAGATGACCAGAAACACCGAATCCAGGCGCTGAAAGGTCTGAAAGCCCGCCGAGGTCACCGCCGTAAAGACGGGAAAGGACTTCCTGGCCCCGTAGGTCCCCAGGGTCAGCATGGTCATCAGCTGGACTGCCAGGGAGGCCAGGGTGATCCCCCCCACCCAGCCGGCGCAGGACAGGGGGCCGGGGACCTTGCGGAGGTAGGGCAGCAGAAGGAGCAGGGCGAACAGCTCCCCGTTCATGGCAAAGCCCTGCCACGCCCCCCGGAGGGTGTCCTCCGGGCCGAAAAAACGGAGGGTCAGGTTCAGCCAGTCGTACTGCTCCCAAAGACCCAGGGCGATGACCCCGCACCCCAGGCCCAGCAGGGCGGCCAGGATGCCCCCGCCCCGGGCCAGGCCCTCCAGTCCCTGGGTGACCGCCAGGGCCCCGGCGGCCAGGAAAGTCACCGCCACCACCCAGCTGTACCGGCGGTCGTAGATGGCGTCGGTGGCGAAGGAGATGAAGTTCACCGCCGTGTAGACGCAGACCGCCATGGCGCAGAGCCAGTAGAGCCCGCTCTGGAACCGGTAGAGGCCGCTCCCCGGGACCAGGAGAGGGGAGTTCCCCGCCCGCCTCCGGCAGAGGAACAGCCCCGCCGCCAGGAGCAGGTACTGGAGCAGCCCCGACAGCAGGGTGGTGAACAGGGTGACCCGCTCCCCGCCCCCCTGGACCGCCGGGGAGTAGGCCACCAAGGAAAAGGCCCGGGAGAGAAAGAGGAGCAGGAACAGCTGGCTCGTCGAGATCTTGTTGCTTTCCTCCACGGTCAGACCCCCTCCTTTCCCTCCGAGCCGGGGAGGTCCTCCACCGAGAGGTCCTCCCGTTGGAGCAGCTTCCAGCCGGAGCGGATGAACATATCCCGAAAGCTGTACCCGTCCGCCGGGGAGACAGGGGCGGTCACTGGCACCCCCATGGCCTTCACGGCGCAGAGGTCAAAAACCAGCAGGGTGAAGAAAAGGTAGACCCCGTAGAGCCCCAGAAGCCCCCCCACGATGATGAAGGTGAAGCGAAGCACCGTCACCGGCTCGTAGAGGCTGGGGACCACAAAGGAACTCACCGCCGTCAGGGCGATGATGATGACCATGGGCAGGCCGATGAGCCCCGCCGACACGGCGGCGTCCCCGATGACGATGCCCCCCACGATGCCCATGGCGTGGCCGATGGGGCTGGGGATGCGGAGCCCCGCCTCCCGGAGCAGCTCGTAGAGGAAGAACACCACCAGGGCCTCCAGCACCACCGGCAGGGGGGTATCCAGGGCAGAACCCACGAACTGAGAGAGGAGGCCCTGGGGGATCAGCTCCGGGTGGAAAGAAACCACCGCCACGTAGTACCCCGGCAGCAGGATGGTGACG
>CANOCD010000176.1 GCA_947564495.1 uncultured Angelakisella sp.
GCCCCTGGACCCTACCGCCCTTTGAAAAGGGCGGCCCTAAACTTTGCCTGTCTCGGATTTTACCTTGTGCTTGGCCCAGCCCTCACCCCTGCTTACGGCAGATGCTGAAAAGCAAGTCCTCTGGTCCCCCGAACAGCCCGCTCGTTCTCCTGAAGCCAGTCCAGAAGGAACTGCGGCGCCTCGTCCTGGGTACACAGCCAAAAACTGCTGCCCCTCCGGCCGTTTTCCCCCAGCACCATCACCACAAACCCGGGTTCCGAAACATGGCAGTCCCTCCCCCGGCAAAGCCCCAAAAGCTCCTCCACCCGGACGGGGTCAGTGAGGACCAAACTGCTCTCCTGGTCCTTGTACCTGTCATCAAGGATTGTCACGGGGATGTCCTCGTCATAGTCGCTTCGCCCCGGCCAAAGGTCACGGGGTCCAATGCCGGTCCAGTAAGCCTCCTGGGTTATGCCAATGTCTCCCCACCAGTTCACCCGCAGCCCGGTGATCTTCTCCCGGCTGAGGAATTGCCCGGTGTACTCCACCAACCCCCCGTTTTGCAGAAAGTCCAGGGTGGCCTTGTCCTTCTGGTAGACCGGCAGGCAGAAGTCCCGCCAAAGGTCCTCAGTCACCAGCCGCCGGGTCTCCCCGGGCTGACTGGCAGGGATGTTGTACCAGGGGACAGGGGCGGTGGTCTCCACCGTGAGGTAGGCCACCGCCTGGGCGGTCCCCTCCCGCAGGGCGCTGTAGTCCATGGCCTGGGCGTCGGTTTTCATAGCCACCAGCAAACGTTGGATGGTATCCTTATCGGTAATGGGATTACTGGTGGTCAGCCCCACATCGTCGCTCACCCGGACAGCCCGCACCTGGTCGGAGGTAATGGTGAACCGGGGGTCGGTCTGGCGGCGGAACTCCAGGTTTTCCTCCAGGGCGAGAAGGGCGGTGAGGTCACGCTCTCCTTCATAGAACTGGTTGCTCCCTCTCCATTGGCCGTAGATTCGCATCATTTCGTTATTGTATAGGAAGTCGGTGTGGCCAAGGTGCCCCTGCCGGCCCTCCCCGGCCCCTTTCTGCCACTCTAACAGGCTCCGGTGAAGGTTCATTCCGGCCTGGATACCCTCGGGGGTGGTAAAGGTGACGTACTGCTGGTCATTATAGCTGTACCAGGTCTCCCCGGTCTCGCTGAGATGTTCACTGGGGTCCTTGCTGTCCATCCGCCTGGCCAAGGAGCCGTACCGGCCTCGGTAGCGCACCCGCAGCTGCTGGACCTCCGCCGCCGGGGGGATGTAGTCCTCGTATCCCAAGGCCCCGTGGGTGACCACAAAGGCCGTCGCCCCGGGCAGGGCCATACAGAGGACCAGGACGAGAAGGGGTTTCCACAGGCCCCGAAGGTCGGGGTGTCTGCGGAAGGCCCGGAGCCTTTGAAGGTCCCACTTTAAGACCACCTGGCAGAGGACCGCCACCCCCAGGGAGCAGAGGCAGACCAGGGAGAAGAAGGAACGGCCCTGTTCCCAAAAGATCATTCCCAGGCTCAAGCCCCCGGTCAAGGTGGCCAACAGGGTCACCACGAGGCCCAGAGGCTCCCGGACCGTGCCGGTCCCCGCCAGCTCCACCGGGCGGGTCCGGCTGATCCTTCTGGCAAACCACAGGCACAGAAGCCCGATGACAAGCCACAGAAGGAGCATCCAGTTACTCCGGGTGTCGTAGGTGCCCCAGAAGGTGTTGTAGCTCCCATACCGTGCGGGCATGACAAGCACGGGGGAAGAATACAAGAAACCTTTCTGGACGTCCAAGCTGACACCGTCGCTGCCCACTACGAACCGCTGGACGATCTCATCCGACATAAAGCCCATTATGGACAGGGGGCCCATCAGCACCCCCGAGAGGACCACCGTCTTGATCAGCCCCCCGGTCATCGTGCTGACCAGGAAGATCAGGGCGATGATGGCCAGCGAGACCACCAGCCAGCCCAACAGGTCCAGGAGAATTTCCCCCACCGGAAAGACGAAGTAGTCCCCCGCCACCCCTGCCGCCTGGGCAAAGCGGACCGCCCCGGCGATGAGCACCACCAGGTAGTCCGCCATCAGGGGCAGGGCGATGGTGAGCCAGGCCGCCCCGGCCTGGACCAGCAGGAGGTTTTCCCGCTTCACCGGCAGGCTGTGCCAGAACTCCCCCTGGCGCCTGGACCGGAGCCAGTGGGTCTGCCACAGGGCGATGAGGATGGCCCCCGCCGTCACCAGGACGCCGAACTGGATCAAGGACAGCTTGGTGAAAATTCGGGACGGCGTGTAGTTGGGGGCCCAGGCAGGCATGGAGGGCGGGTTTCCCGAATAGACCGTGCTGTCGTACAGCTCCACCGGCCAGTAAAAGATCGCCAGCATATACTGGAGGGGCAGGGCCAGAAAGGTAAGGGCGAAGAACAGGCCCATCCAGGGGCGGTTCCGCCGTGTCAGCTGCCGGAGGAGGGGCGCCCCCTCCCAGCCCCGCTTATTCCGAAAGTTGATCGCCATAGTCATAGCCCAACGCCTCCATTTCTCCCACGAATGCCTCCTCCAGTGTCAGGGGGAGGGTCTCCACAAAGAGGGGGCGAAGCCCCTCCAGCCGCTTTTCCGTTTCCTCCGGGCGCCCCCGGACCAGGAGATTTACCAGGTTCCCCTTCTCCTCCCGCCGGAGGATGTCAAGGCCGGTCCTGTCCCAATCCACCGGGTCGGGGAAGGCCCCCTGGACTTTGGTGAAGCTCTCCCGCAGCTCGTCCAGCTCCCGCTCCAGCACCAAAGAGCCCTGGTAGAGGAGGCCCACCCTGTCGCAGAGGTCCTCCAGCTCCCGAAGGTCATGGCTGGCGATGACCACCGTGAGACCCCGGCTTTCCACCTCCTGGATGAGCAGCTTCCGGGCCTTCCGCCGGATCATGGGGTCCAGGCCGTCGAAGGCTTCGTCCAGGAGCAGGCAGGGGGCCCGGCTGCTCAAAGCCAGGATGAGTCCCGCCTGGCGGCGCATCCCCTTGCTGAACCGGGAGAGCCGCTGTTTCTCCTCCAGGGGGAACACCCCCAGGAGCCGCCGGTACTCCTCCCGGTCGAAGCCGGGGTAGACCCCGGCGTAGAGGGCGGCCATCCCCCCCAGGGAGCTCCCCGGCAGGAACCACAGGTCGTCGGGGAGAAGGAAGATCATCCCCTTGGCCTTCGGGTCATCCCACACCGGCTGGCCCCCCGCCAGGGCCTCCCCGGCCTCGGGGCGGTAGATGCCGGCGATGGTCTTGAGCAGGGTGGTCTTGCCGCTGCCGTTGGGCCCTGCCAGCCCGTAGATGCTCCCCCTGGGGACCCGGGCGGTGACCTCCCGCAGGGCCTCCGTCTCCCCGAACCGTTTGCTGACCCCGTTTGCCTGGATCATACCTTGTCCTCTCCTTCCCATACCTCGTCTAGGATCGCCATGGCCTCCCCCCGGGAGAGCCCCGCCAGGGCGGCCTTTTTCGCCGCCTCCCGGAAGGCCCCCTCGGCCTGGCCCCGCAGCATCCCCTGGGCGGCCTCCCGCCCGGCGACGAAGCTGCCCCGCCCCGCCGCCGACCGGATGACCCCCCGGCTTTCCAGCTCCTGGTAAGCCTTCTGGATGGTGTTGGGGTTGGTCCCCAGCTCCAGGGCCAGGCTCCGCACCGAGGGCAGCTGGGTCCCCTCCGGCCACACCCCCAGGAGGACCAGCTCGGTGACCCGCTCCACCACCTGCCGGTAGATGGGCACCCGGCTGGAAAGATCCACCGCGATCATAATGGCAGCCCCCTTGCTTTTTTCTTTCAACTGTATTATAATTACTAGTACAGTTGGTACAGTCATAGGATACCATGGCTCCCGGGGATTGTCAAGGGGTCCGGGGGATTTTTTCGGCCATGGGAAAACCGGCCCGAAGAAAAAACCAAATCTCACCACCCCGCCAAAGGATGAAACAAATCCCCCGAAAAACGACACTATAAAAAAGGAGCGCCCCACCATCGGAAAAATTTTTTTTCATTCCCGGGAAAAAGTTGCAATAAAAAGGCGGTCTCCATCGTTTTATTGACAGAGCGATGACATAGTGATGACTATTTTGTCATAACCTTCCAAAAGGTTTGACAGCACCCCCCGATTATAGTAAAATTATGCTGATATGACTCGTTTTTTTGCGGGCATGGTAATAACGTCTTGTTTTGCAAAGCCAGTTTTA
>CANOCD010000177.1 GCA_947564495.1 uncultured Angelakisella sp.
GCCCTGGACCTACCGCCCTTTGAAAAGGGCGGCCCTAAACTTTGCCTGTCCCGGACTTTACCTCGTGCTTGGCTTACCCCAGCGACCCCAGGTCCAGCCTCTCCCATCCGGCCAAAAACTCCCGCAGTTCCCCCACGATAGCGGCAACCCCCCCGGCCTCCCCGCTCTCCACATTCAGCGGCATCAGCGGGTCATGGAGCGACATCCGCAGCAAAAACCACCCCCGGGCCCCGGGCACCGACACCCGCACCCCCTCGTGGTTGTCCGGCGCAACCTCCCAGCCCGCCTTGCCTCGGGCGTACTCCTCCAGCGCCCCCAGGACCTCCGCCCCGTACTCCCGGAACCCCTCCCCGGCGATCTTCAGCCGGTACTCCGCCGCCTCCAGCGGCTCCCGAAGGTCCCGCAGCAGGTCCCCCAGGGTCCGCCCCTCCCGCCGGAGCTTCGCCCCCTGGATGACGATCTTCACCGCCGCATAAGCCCCGTCGTCCAGGAAGTAGTTCTCCCGCATGGCCGTGTGCCCGCTGGTCTCCATGGCCACCAGGCAGGGCACCCCCTCCCGGTTGAGGCGTATCCCCTCGTTGATGACGTTCTTGTACCCCCGCTTGAACCGCCTGTGGACCAGCCCCAGCTTTTTGGTGAGGAACTCCGCCAGTTCCGCCGAAGTCACCGAGTCGGTGACAATGGCCGACCCCGGGGCCTCCTGGGCGGCAATAGCCCCCATCAGCCCGATGAGCCGGTTCCGGCACAGCTCCTGGCCGTCCCGGTCCACCGCCCCCGCCCGGTCCACGTCGGTGTCGAAGATGAGCCCCAGGTCACAGCCCCCATCCAGTACAGCCTTGCGGATGGCCGCCTGGGCGGTCTTGTCCTCCGGGTTGGGGACGTGGTTGGGGAACCGCCCGTTCGGCTCCAGGTAGACGCTGGCGGATACATCCGCCCCCAGGGGCGCCAGAACGTCCCGGGCGAAGAATCCCCCCGCCCCGTTCCCGGCGTCCACGGCGATCTTGAAGCCCTCCAGAGGCTTCTCCCCTGCCTCCAGGCTACCCAGGATGATCCCCCGGAGATGGGCGGCGTAGGCGGCCATAAGGTCGGCCCGCTCCGCCTGGCCCTCGGGTGCCTTGCCGCAGGCCGGGAGCTCCCCCGCCAGGGCCAGCAGCTCCCGAATGTCCCCGGATTCCAGCCCCCCCTCCCGGGTGAAGAATTTCAGGCCGTTCCGGTTCCAGGGGAGATGGCTGGCGGTGATCATCACCGCCCCGTCCCAGCCGAAGCCGGGGAGAACGGTGGACATGAACATGGCCGGGGTGCTGGCCATCCCGCAGTCCCGGCAGGCCGCCCCCTCCAGGAGGACGCCCTCCGCCACCCTGGCGGCAAGGTCCGGCCCGGAGAGCCGGGAATCCCGCCCCACGCCGATGACAAGGGCCTCCGGGGCCTTGCCCTTTTTGGCCCCCAGCCACCGGGCAAAGGCCCTGGCGATGGTCCCGGCGATCTCCGGGGTCAGGGTCACTTCCTCCCCGGGGACACCGGCCAGAGCCACCCCCCGGACGTCGCTGCCGTTTTGCAGTTTTGCGTACTCCATCATCTTCCGTTCCTCCTTGTCGGATGTTCTGCCTCCATTATAATCCCTTTGGGAGAAAAAGGAAAGCCCCGCCGGCTTTTTCCCGGGGATGGCCCCCCGGCGCTTTGGTTCGGGGAAAAAGGGCCGATAATCTTTAGTGTACAGATTCGTCCCGTTCCGCCCTTCCACAGGATGAACAGGACGGCTCCCCCCAGGACACCACACCCAGAAATGGAGGCAGATAGATATGGCGGTCAACGCGGCCAGCAGTTCCTATGTCAACAACGCCAGCAGCAACAAGGGCTTTTCCGGCCTGGCTTCCGGCGTGGATACCGAAAGCATGGTGGAGCAGCTCCTTTCCGGCACCCAGGCCAAGATCGACAAGCAGCAGGCCATCAAGCAGCAGCTGGAGTGGAAGCAGGAGATCTACCGGGACCTTATCACCCAGATCAACGCCTTCCAGACTAAGTTTTTCAGCTACTCCTCCGATTCCAACCTGATGAGCGAGACCTTCTTCAACGCCATGAGCGCCGTCACCTCCTCCTCCGCCTTTAAGGCCACCGCCACCAGCGGGGCGGTCACCGGCTCCAGCACCTTGGAGGTCCGCCGCCTGGCCACCAAGGCCAGCCTCTCCTCCGGGGGGGCCGTCAGCGGCGCCCTGGTGGGCAAGGCGGACAAGGCCGCCCTGGAAAAGCTGATCAAGGAGCAGCAGGGCACCGACGCCGGCTACACCGTCAAGTTCAAGGTGGGGACCAAGGATGTTTCGGTGAACCTCCGGGACCTCTTCGTGGACAGCAAGGGCAATTTCGTCAAGTATGATTCCTCTGTCCAGCGGGACGCCGCCATCCAGGCGAAACTCGCCGACGCTTTCAAGGACACCGGGGTCAAGGTCACCGTCAAGGACGGCAACATGGCCCTGACCACCGAGGGGGAAAAGCGGGAGTCGGTGACGGTGGATACCTCCTCCGGCAGCCTGGGGCTGAAAAAGCTGGGCCTCACCACCACCTCCCGGCCCGTCTCCAAGCCCAGCGCCGAGACCACCACCCTCTCCGGCAAGGTGGACGACACCCCCAAGCTGGAGTTCACCGTCTCCCTGGACGACCTGAAAAAGACCATCTCCCTGGACCTCCGGGACCTGATGAAGGACGGCCAGGTGGATGAATCCAAGCTCCAGGACGCCCTCCAGACCGCCCTGAACAAGGCCCACGGCTACGGCCAGATCGACGTGGTCAAGAGCGGGGACGGCTTCGCCCTGGAAGTTTCCGACGGGCGGAAGGTCTCCGTCGGCGGTTCCGCCGGGGCCCTGGACGTCCTGGGGATGAAGAACGGCCAGTCCAACCGGGTGGGCCTGGGGACCAGGCTGGGGGACCTCTCCCTCAAGACCTCCCTCCAGGGCGGCTCCTTCCGCTTCACCATCAACGGGGAGGAGTTCCACTTTACCGAAAACGACACCATTGGCGACGTGCTGGAAAAGGTCAACGCCAGCAGCGCCGGGGTGCGGATGATCTACCGTGCCCAGAGCGACAGCTTCGTCCTGGAAGCCACCGAGTCCGGCTCTGGCAAGCAGATCAACCTGGCCCAGCAGGAGGGGAACCTGCTCAACGCCTTCTTCGGGGTGGGGACCGCCAAGACCGGCTCCCGGGCTGTCTCCAAGAAACTCACCTACCAGGTGGATACCGGGGACAAGGAGTTGAAGGGGGACACCACCCTCAAAGACCTGGGGCTCAAGCTGCTGGACAAGGACGGCAAGGAGTTGGACGAGAACACCAAACTTTCCGAGTTGAGCCAGAAGAGCGGCGGCCTGTACTCCTTTGAGGATGGAAAGATCATGGGAGAGGCCACCGGAGAGACCACCCTGGGCCAGCTGGGCCTGCGGGTCAAGGGCCTGCCCAACGACACCAAGTTGTCCGAGCTGGAGGAAAAATCCGGCGGGACCTTCCTCTTTGAGGACGGGCGGATCATTTTGGCGAAAAGCTATACCGCCACCGGGGAAAACAGCAAGGCGGCTATGATGGAACTCTTTGGCACGACCAGCATCAAGCTGAACGCAGACGTCGAAGCCGGGGAAGGTGATGTCCCCAAGGCCAAGTTCGTGGAGGGCCAGAACGCCATCGTCGCCGTGGACGGGCAGATCACCGAGCGGAGCAGCAACAACTTCTCCATCAACGGCATCAACTACGACATCAGCGACATCACCGGGGAGTATTCCGACGTCACCCTGAAAAAGGAGGATGGCACCGAGTACACCTTGAAGGATGGCGAATCCATCAAGAACGGCATCGTCTACGACAAGGACGGCAAGCCGGTAGAGGGCGTCGCCTTCTACGACGCCGACGGCAAGGCCGTAGCCCCCAAGGACCTGGTGCAGATGGGCGACCAGTGGGTGAAATTCACCGGCACCGCCGCCAAGGTGGAGGTCAGCCAGAACACCGACCAGATCATGGACGGCATCAAGGGCTTTATGGATGAGTACAACAAGCTCATCAAGACCATCAACGACTACCTGGACGAGGACACCAGCTACCGGGACTACGCCCCCCTCACCGCCGACCAGAAGAAGGAGATGAGCGAGCGGGAGATCGAGCTCTGGGAGGAAAAGGCCAAGGAGGG
>CANOCD010000178.1 GCA_947564495.1 uncultured Angelakisella sp.
GTCGGCGGTTTCTCCCATCGATGCGATCGGGGTTATGGGGTATATTGTGGCTGTGAACGCTCCGGGCAAGAAAAAGACCGCTAAGAAGGCCGCCCCCAAGGCGGAAGAAACTGCTGAATAAAAAGTGAGGTGTTTCGACTATGGCACATAAAAAAGGCGTAGGCTCTACTAAGAACGGCCGTGATTCCGAATCCAAACGCCTGGGCGTAAAGCGGGCCGACGGCCAGCACGTCCTGGCTGGCAACATCCTGGTCCGCCAGCGGGGCACCCACATCCATCCCGGCACCAACGTGGGCATCGGCAGCGACGACACCCTCTTCGCCCTGGTGGATGGCAAGGTGCGCTTTGAGCGCATGGGCAGCGACCGGAAGAAGTGCTCGGTCTATCCCGCCTGAGAACGGCAAATAGAAGCGTGAAGATCCCAGGGATTTTCCCTGGGATTTTTTGCAGGATAGCGGGGGAGAGGACCGCCCTGCTTTTCGGACAGAATAGGTATATCCCAACAGGACGGAGAAAAAAGGATGGCAATGTTTGTAGATAAAGCTCGTATCACCATCAAGGCCGGGGACGGGGGCAACGGAAAGGTCTCCTTCCACCGGGAAAAGTACGTGGCCGCCGGGGGCCCCGACGGTGGGGACGGGGGCCGTGGGGGGGACGTGTACTTTGTGGCCGACACCAACCTGAGCAGCCTCATCGACTTCCAGTACCGCAAGCGGTACTTCGCCGAAAAGGGCCAGGACGGCGGCTCCAAGAAGTGCTCCGGCAAGACCGGGGAGGACCTGGTCATCCATGTCCCCAAGGGGACGGTGGTCCGGGAGCGGGGCACAGGCCGCATCCTGGCCGACCTTTCCGGACCCGACCCGGTGCGGGTGGCCCGGGGAGGCAAAGGGGGCTGGGGAAACAGCCACTTCGCCACCGCCACCCGGCAGATCCCCCGGTTCGCCAAGGGGGGATACCCCGGGGAGAGCTTCGACGTGGAGCTGGAGCTGAAGCTGCTGGCCGATGTGGGGCTGGCGGGCTTCCCCAATGTGGGCAAGTCCACCCTCATCTCGGTGGTCAGCGCCGCCAAGCCGGAGATCGCCAACTACCACTTCACCACTTTGGTCCCGGTGCTGGGGGTGGTCAAGCTGGGCCCGGAGGAGAGCTTTGTCATGGCGGACATCCCCGGCCTCATCGAGGGGGCCAGCGAGGGGGTGGGCCTGGGCCACGAGTTCCTGCGCCACGTGGACCGCTGCCGCCTCATCGTCCACATCGTGGACGTTTCCGGCTGCGAGGGCCGGGACCCCAAGGAGGACTTCGCCGCCATCAACCGGGAGCTGGAGCGGTTCGACCCGGAACTGGCCCGGCGCCCCATGATGGTGGCCGCCAATAAGTGCGACATCGCCACCCCGGAGCAGATCGAGGACTTCCGGGCCTTTGTGGAGGCACAGGGCTACCCCTTCTTCGCCATCTCCGCCGCCGCCCGGAAGGGCACCGAGGAGCTGGTAAAGGCGGTGGCCAAAAGGCTCCAGGACCTGCCCCCCATCAAGGAGTACCAGCCCGAGCCGGTGGACCGGGAACAGCTCCTGGCCGAGGCCAAGCCAAACCAGTTCACCATCCGGGTGGAGGACGGGGTCTACCTGGTGGAGGCCGACTGGCTGATGCACGTCCTGGGGATGGTGGACATGGACGACTACGAATCCCTCCAGTATTTCCAGCGGGTCCTCCGCCTCAGCGGCATCATCGACCGGCTGGAGGAGATGGGCATCCAGGAGGGGGACACGGTGAGCATCCTGAACTTCGAGTTCGAGTATCTGCGGTAAGGGGGGCTGGCCATGACAGAACTGAACCCCCGGGGGGACCCCCGGCTTTTGAGCCCCCTGGCCCTGGCCTTTTTGGGGGACGGGGTCTACGAGCTGCTGGCCCGGGAATACCTCCTGGCCCAGGGGAACGCCCCGGCGGGGAGGCTCCACGCCTGTACAGTGGAGCTGGTCTCGGCCAACGCCCAGGCCGCCGCTTACCAGCGGATCGCCCCCCTCCTCACCCCGGAGGAGGAGGCGGTGTTCCGCCGGGGGAGGAACGCCAACTCCACCAAGTGCCCCAAGCACACCGACCCCGCCGTCTACCGCCGGGCCACCGGGGTGGAGGCGCTGTTCGGCTGGCTCTACCTCGCCGGGCGGACAGAGCGGGCCAACCAGCTTTTTGCCGCCATTTTGGCCAGCCGGGAGGAACCGGAAGGAAAGGAGACCGATGAAAGAGAAGAGTAAAAATTTTGCCCTGGACCTGCTCCACGCCGCCGCCGGGGCGGCCATCCTGGCGGTGGGGATCTCCTGCTTTGTGGAACCGGCCCAGTTCGCCCCCGGGGGCGTTTCCGGCCTTTCCATCCTGGTGAACTTCCTCACCGGGCTGCCGGTGGGCCTGGTGAACCTGTCCATCAATATCCCCCTGCTGCTCCTGGCCTGGAGGTTCCTGGGAAAGCGGTTCACCCTCCACACCATGGTCACCGTCCTGATCCAGTCGGCGCTGATCGACGTCATCACCCTTTGGCTCCCGGTCTACACCGGGGAGCGGATCATGGCGGCCCTCTTCGGCGGGGTGTGCTCGGGGGTGGGACTGGCGCTGGTGTTCATGCGGGGGGCCACCACCGGGGGCACCGACATCATCTCCCGGCTGCTCCAGCTGCGGTACCGGCACCTTTCCATCGGCAGGCTGCTGTTTTCGGTGGACGTGGTGGTGCTGCTGCTGTCGGTGGTTGTGTTCCAGGACATCGAGGCGGGGCTTTACGGGATGATCGCCATCTTTGTGTCGGGCAGGGTGCTGGACAACATCCTGTACGGTTTGGACACCGGCAAAGTGCTGTTGGTCATCAGCGAAAAGAACCAGGAGATCGCGGGGCGGATCATGGGGACGCTGAGCCGGGGGGTGACCTTTCTCCACGGTTCGGGGGCCTGGTCGGGGACAGAGAAGCGGGTGCTGCTCTGTGCGGTACGGCGGCAGCAGTGCTACCGGGTGGAGGAGATCATCCGGGGGATCGACAAGGAGGCGTTTGTCATTGTGATGGAGGCCAATGAGATCGTGGGGGAGGGCTTCCGGCCGATCACGGAGGATAAGGCAGGATAAGCAAGCACAAGGCGGCAATCGAGCCAAGCAAAGTTTAGGGCCGCCCTTTTCAAAGGGCGGTAGAGTCCAGAGGCGAAGCCTTTGGTCGCCCGTCGCAACGGGCGAAACACCCCTAGGCGCTAACGGTCGGCAGGACGCATGGGTTGGGCCGCTGACCGAACGGTCAAACCAAAACGAGCCCATCAAAACCGGGCCGCATAAAAAACAACGAAGCCAGGAAAGGGTTACGATCTTCCCTTTCCTGGCTTCTTTTTCTCGAAGTGACAGCAAGCGGCCGGTAACGAGCCTGCCCGACACCCAGCCGCAGGAGCGCCCGGCCTCACGCCCTGTAGGCGCTGCCCTTCCGGACAGGGCCGCAGGCCCGAATCCGGAACGGACGGCCCTCCGCCCCCGCAGCAGAACGAACCTACCGCCCGGGCCGAAAGGTCCCCTCCATCAGCTGTTCCGCCACGTGGAAGAAGGACTCCACCTCATCTCCGTTCTCCCGACCATTCACGATCTGCTTGGTGGCCTTGGCAATGGCGTCGATGTGGTACCCATCCCCCTTGGCCACCACCAGACCGAAGCCCTCCTTCTCGGCCCAGCCGTAGCCGCTGTTTGGGTGGCAGCGGAGGAGCGTCTCCCCGATGTACACCCCAAAGACCGAAGCAAAGGCGTCTGCCTTGTTCCGAATGAGCCCCTGGTCCTCCTCGGGGTGGAGATACCGCTGGTGGTACCCGTCCAGGATGCGGCTCACCGCCGGGATGCTGGCGGGGGTGTAGTCCAGGACCTCCCCGTAGTCCTCCCCGATCTTTATGGCGTTGCCCAGGCAGGTCCCAATGAACCGGACATACTCCGGGCCCTGGACCTGGGGGGCGGGCCTTTCCGCCCGGGGCTCGTTTTCCTTTTTGCGTCCGAACAGCTTTCCAAACATGGCGGGGCCTCCTTGTCAGTCGTCGCCGGTGACGTTCCAGTGCTTTTGCAAGGGGATGCAATAGAGGGAGATGAGGCCGGTCAAAATAAGGATCACCCCAAACAGCAGGATCATAAGAGCCCTTGACCGGATGAAAACATAG
>CANOCD010000179.1 GCA_947564495.1 uncultured Angelakisella sp.
CACACAGGCGGCGGCGTTAGAACATCCGCCCAAGGCCGACGCCTTTGGCCGTTCCCCAGGTCCAGGGCGGAGCCCTGGTCGCTCTTTGCCTTCTTTCTGGCGAACCAGAAAGAAGGTCCGCCGGAAGGGCAACGTCGTTAAGTCATCAACCACAGACAGGTCCTAGGATGGCAGTCCAATGAGCGCACGCCCAAAGGGTCACGGCCTATCGTAACAAACAGCGTCGGCAATCAGGAGCACAGAGTCAAAGCCCGAAAAATTTCCCCGCCCCCCTTCCCCATCCCCCCGAAAATATGGTATCATAAGAAACAGTAACACCGTCCCCACCGGGGGACCCACAAATCACAACGTGCCAGAACAAAGGAGGTTTTTCCCATGATGACTGACATCGAGATCGCCAAGGCAGCCAAACCCCTCCATATCCGGGAGGTGGCCGCCGGACTGGGCATCCCCGAGGACGCCCTGGAATACTACGGCAAGTACAAGGCCAAGCTGGAGGAGGGCTTCATTCAGGAGATGAGCAGCCGCCCCGACGGCAAGCTGGTGCTGGTCACCGCTATCTCCCCTACCCCCATGGGGGAGGGCAAGACCACCACCACCGTGGGCCTGGGGGAGGCCATGCCCCTAGTGGGGCAGAAGGCCATCATCGCCCTGCGGGAGCCCAGCCTGGGGCCGGTGTTCGGCATCAAGGGCGGGGCCGCCGGGGGCGGGTACGCCCAGGTGCTCCCCATGGAGGACATCAACCTCCACTTCACCGGGGATATGCACGCTATCACCGCCGCCAACAACCTCCTCTGCGCCGTGCTGGATAACTCCCTCCAGCAGGGGAACCCCCTGAAAATCGACACCCGGCGAATCCTCTTTAAGCGTTGCATGGATATGAACGACCGGGCCCTGCGGAACGTCATCGTGGGGCTGGGGGGCCGGGTCAACGGCGTCCCTCGGGAGGACGGCTTCCAGATCACCGTGGCCAGCGAGATCATGGCCATCTTCTGCCTGGCGACCGATATGGCCGACCTCAAACGCCGCCTGGGGAACATCCTGGTGGCCTACAACACCGAGGGCGGGCCGGTCTACGCCAAGGATCTGAAATGCGTGGGGGCCATGGCGGCCCTCCTCCGGGATGCCTTCAAGCCCAACCTGGTCCAGACCCTTACCGGCACCCCTTGTTTGATGCACGGCGGGCCCTTCGCCAACATCGCCCACGGGTGCAACTCCATCCGGGCGACCCGGCTGGCGCTGAAGCTGGCGGACATCACCATCACCGAGGCGGGATTCGGGTCCGACCTGGGGGCTGAGAAGTTCCTGGACATCAAGTGCCCCACGGCGGGAATCGCCCCCAGCTGCATCGTCCTGGTAGCCACCGTCCGGGCCCTGAAATACAACGGGGGCGTGGCCAAGGACAAGGTGGCGGAGCCCAACATGGCGGCTCTGGAGAAGGGGATCGTCAACCTGGCGGCCCATCTTGCCAATATGCAGAAGTACGGCGTCCCGGTGGTGGTTGCTATCAACCGGTTCCCCCAGGACACGGAGGAGGAGCTGGACTACATCGCCGCCTACTGCAAGGAGCAGGGGGCGGAGTTCGCCCTCTCCGAGGTCTTTGCCAAGGGGGCCGAAGGGGGCGTGGAGCTGGCCAAGAAGGTGGTGGAGGCCGTCAAGAAGCCTTCGGCGTTCCGGTCCATCGTGGCGGGGTGCGGGTCCATCAAGGAGCGGCTGGACACCATCGCCAAGACCATCTACGGGGCCCGGGAGGTCATCTACACCCCGGCGGCGGAGAAGGCGTTGCGGGACATCCTGGCCTTGGACCCCGCCATGGACGAGAAGCCGGTCTGCGTGGCCAAGACGCAATACTCCTTGTCGGATGATCCCGGGAAGCTGGGGAGACCGACGGACTTTGCCATTACGGTGCGGGATATTCGGTTGTCCAACGGGGCGGGGTTTGTGGTGGCTCTTACGGGGGACATCATGACCATGCCGGGGCTGCCCAAGGCGCCAGCGGCCCAGGGGATCGATGTGGACGAGAAGGGGGATATTTGGGGGCTGTTCTAAAGGTCAGCACCTGCTAAGGTCCGAGCCAGGCAAAGTTTAGGGCCGCCCTAAACTTTGCCTGGCTCGATTTTTACCTTGCCGGTCGGCCTGGCTACAATCTAACAAAAACAACCTTGACAACCCCCCGCCCCATATGCTATCCTTATCCCCAGAAACCAAACAGACAGGAGCTGGGAACTTGAGAAAATAACCTGATCCGAAAACTGCACGCTGCCGACAGGCCGGACATTCCGGCTTTGCTTCGGCGTGCCGCAGGCGGATCAGAGGGTTTTCTCTGGCTCCCGGCTCCTTTTTTGCGCCCTTGAACGAGCGTGGAGGATCGCCGGGCCCCCCGCGGCGGTCCTTTTTGTCTGTGAGGTGTTTTTTATGTCACAAATTTCCATCCAAAACCTGTCCTTCACCTACCCCGGCTCCCACCTGCCGGTGTTCCAAAACCTAAACCTCTCCCTGGACACCAGCTGGCGGCTGGGCCTGGTGGGCCGCAACGGGCGGGGAAAAACCACTTTGCTCCGGCTGGTGGCGGGGGAACTGACCCCCGACCCCGGCTCGGTGCTGGCCTGCCCGAAGGAGCCCCGGCTCTTCCCCTTCCCCACGGGGGATGGCCGTCGCCCCGCCCTGGAGGTCCTCCGGGAGGCCATCGCCCCCTTCCGGGCCTGGGAGGAGGAGATGGAGGCCGCCATCCGGGAGGGGTCGGCGGAGGCCCTGGCCCGGTACGGGGAGATCCAGGAGCGGTACCAGGAGGCCGGGGGCTACGTCATCGACGAGCTCATCCGCCGGGAGGCGGGGCGGCTGGAGGTCCGGGAGGGGGCCCTGGAGCGGCCCTTTGACACCCTCTCCCCCGGGGAGCGGGTCAAGCTGCTGCTGGGGGCCCTGTTTCTGGGGCCGGGGGGATTCCTCCTCATCGACGAGCCCACCAGCCACCTGGACGCCCGGGGGCGGCGGGTGGTGGGGGAGTACCTCTCCCAGGGGGGAAAGGGATTTCTGCTGGTGAGCCACGACCGGGATTTCCTGGACGCCGCCACCGACCACACCCTGGCGCTGAACCGCTCCTCCGCCGAGATCCTCCAGGGGAACTACTCGGTGTGGGAGCGGGAGAAGGACCGGCGGGACGCCCTGGAGCTGGCCCGGAAGGAGAAGCTCACCCGGGAGGCGGCCCGTCTGGCCCAGGCGGCCCGGCGGGCCTCGGGGTGGTCCGACGCCCTGGAATCCACCAAAAAGGGGCTGGGGCAGGACAGCGCCAGCGGCCTCCGGCCGGATCGGGGGCACATCGGGGCAAAGTCCGCCCGAATGGCCAAGCGGGCAAGATCCATCCAGGCGAGGCGGGAGGAGGCCCTGGAGGAGACTCGGGGGCTTCTCCGGGACCTGGAGGAGGCCGAGGCGCTGAAGCTCCACATCCTGCCCATCCGGCGGAGCCTGCTCCTCCGTGGGGAGGGTGTGTCGGCGGACTACGGGGCGGGGCCGGTGTTTCCGCCGGTGTCCTTCCGGCTGGAGCCGGGGGAGCGGCTGGCCATCACCGGGCCCAACGGGTGCGGGAAATCCACCCTGCTGGGGCTGATGCTGGGGCGGGAGATCCCCTACAGGGGGGAGCTTTGGCGGGCGGGGGAGCTGACCGTTTCCTATCTGCCCCAGGACTGTTCGGGGCTTTCGGGGGGATTGGAGGAGTACGCCCGGGCCCGGGGGGTGGACGGGGACCTGATGCGGGCCATCCTGCGGAAGCTGGATTTTCCCCGGGAGCTGCTGGGGATGCCTATGGAGGGGTACAGCGAGGGGCAGAAAAAGAAGGCGGCTTTGGCGGCCAGTTTGGCGAAGCCGGCGCATCTTTTTGTTTGGGACGAACCGCTGAACTACATTGACCTGTTGTCCCGGCGGCAGCTGGAGGAGGTGATCCTGGGGGCGGGGCCGGCGATGGTGCTGGTGGAGCATGACGGGCGGTTTGTGCGGCGGGTGTGCCAGCGGACGTTGGAACTGGGGCCGGGGGTTGGGCCGAGCGCAAGGTAAAAATCGAGCCAGGCAAAGTTTAGGGCCGCCCTTTTCAAATGCGAATCAATAGTTGAAAAGCAGAAGGGAAAACAGGAAAGCAAGAGAAGCG
>CANOCD010000180.1 GCA_947564495.1 uncultured Angelakisella sp.
TACCGGCCGCAGGTTGTCACTTCGAGAAAAAGAAGCTAAGAAAGGGGAACTTTGCTCCCTTTCTTAGCTTCGTTGTTTTTTCCTGCGGCCTGGTTTTTTAGGTCCTGCGGTCAGGTGCTGCGGCCCGGCCCATACGTCCTACAGGCCGCTACCGCCTAGGGGTATTTCGCTCCTGCGGGAGCGACCAAAGGCTTCGCCTCTGGACTCCACCGCCCTTTGAAAAAGGGCGGCCCTAAACTTTGCCTGTCTCGGTTTTCACCCCGTGCTCGCCCTACCTCCGCCGCACCTTCACAATATTGCTGTACAGCCCGCAGCTATGCCGGTACCGGTACCGGTCGAACTCCTCCCGGCGCGCCTGGTACACCTGCCCCCAGGAGGAAACCGTCATCCATTCCTCATCCAGCCCGGTAACGGTGACATAGTGCGCCCGGGTAGCCCCCGCCTCCCGGTGGTCCTCCCCCTGATAAAGCCCCAGCTTATGCTTGGGGAACGGAAAATTCACCCCGATGCAGAGGATCACCGGAATGTCCCGGGCCAGCATCGCCTCCATCTCGGCCCAGAGCCGCCCCGGCGCTACCCCCCATCCCGCCCGGTAGGGCAGCCGGTACTCCCGGAAGTACCGGTTCAGCCCCGCCGCCAGCACCCAGGCGTTGAGCCCGAAGAGCGGTAGCAGAGGAAGATACCGCTTCCGCAGCCGGTCGGCGCAGTAGTCGTACACCTCCCAGGGAATGTCCCCCTCCGGGACACCCCGGAAGAACTCGCTCTGTCCCTCCCCGTGGCGGTGGAGGTAAAGGAGCAGATCCACGGCGGCCACCACCCCGCAGCCGTACTTCTGGGCGGCAGGGCTTTTCAGCCACCGCTGATCCCCCCCGCTGGTCCTCCGCCCCTCCCGCAGGATGGCGGGGCCGGGGTGTCTCAGGGCGGTCATGGCCGCTCCGCCAGGGCGTCCCGGTAGAACTCGTCCATCTCTTCCTTAGAGGGGAACACCCCCACGTACATCTGGTTGCCCATGGCCCCGGAGAGGACGTCGGGGATACGCTCCACCATCCGCAGCCGGGAGGCGTACCGCTCCACCAGCTCCTCGTGGCTCAGCAGGAAAGGCTTGCCGTCCCGCCGGCCGGCGAAGGCGCAGAAGCCGTGCTCCCCCACCGGCACCCGGCTCTCCCCAAAGGCGATCATGTCCGCCCAGATCTTGTAGACGTTGGTGCTGTGGGCAAAGTTGATCATATCCGGGGTGAAGCCGCCGCAGGGGCGCATATTCACCTCCAGGGCCACGATCTGCCCCTTCCTGCCCAGCCCCTTCTGGGCCTTGGTGAGGCGGAAAAACTCAAAGTGGATGAACCGGCTCTTCACCCCAAAGCTCTTCACCGCCGCCCGGCCCGCCGCCCGGGTGTCCTCGGGCAGGTCCTTGACGATGTAGTAGATGGAGTTGTCGTCGTTGTTCACAATGTCCATGATGGAGTTGGGGGTCACGTTCCCCGTCTCGAAGAGGGGCTCCCCGTCCGCCCCGATGATGGCGTCGTAGGAGTTCACCTCGGCGTGGACGAACTCCTCCATGATGTATGTAACGTCGGGGTTCTTCTCCCGGAGGAAGGCCCCCAGCTCCTCCTTGCTGGAGAGCTTGTGGGTGTCCGAGGCCCCCACCCCGTTGTCCGGCTTGACCACCACCGGCCAGCCCACCTCCTGGATGAAGGCCAGGGAGTCCTCCAGCCCCTCCACCAGGTGATACCGGGCGGCGGGGATGCCCGCCTTCTGGTAGAACTCCTTCATCCGGGATTTGTACTTGATCCGGGGGATGTCCTCCACCTGGAACCCGCTGGTGATGTGGAAGTCGGTGCGGAGCCGGGCGTCCCGCTCCAGCCAGTATTCATTGTTGGATTCCAGCCAGTCGATCCGGCCATAGCGGTGGATGAACCAGCCCATGGCCCGGTAGACCTCCTCGTAGTTTTCCAGGCTGTCCACCTTGTAGTATTCGCTCAGGCTCTCCCGCAGCTCCGGGGTCAGCTGGTCATAGGGGCAGTCCCCGATGCCCAAAACGTTCATCCCGTTGTTTTGCAGCTCCCGGCAGAACTGCCAGTAGTTGGTGGGGAAGTTGGGGGAGATGAATACAACATTTTTCACGGTCCGTTTCCTCCTTAAAAACACGATGGTTGCTGTTCTGATTTACAGTGATAAAGTATCCTGGCCCCACAGAAGGGCAGACCTCAAAGCCTGCCCCAGGGGTATCGTTTTTTTAGTCCCGGTTGCCCAAAAGCCAGGGCAGGAAGTAGGTCACCTGCTGGAACCACCAGGGCCAGTCGTGGGCGCAGTCGTGGCCCCAGAAATCCACCCAGGTGTGGATGTCCTTCCGCCGGAGGATGTCCGCCAGCTGGTAGGTGGTGGCGGGCTGCTCCCAGGGGCCCTGCCCCACGCAGATCACCGCCCGCTGGCTGTTGAAAACAGGGATGTAGGGGTGGTCCTCCGGCAGGTTTTCCATATAGTGGACGGGGGAGTTTAAGTACACCAGGTCGTCCATGTAGCCGTCGAAGCCGTAGTCGGCGGTGTAGATGCCGCTGAGGGCCAGCGTCCCGCTGAACAGGTCGGGCCGCCGGAAGTAGAGGTTCACCGCGTGGGTGGCCCCCAGGCTGCACCCGAAGGTGAGGACCCCCGGGGCCTCCTCCCAGCCGTTGCGCCGACAGGCCATCTCCCGGATCTTGGGGACCATCTCGTCGGTGATGTACCGCACCCACTGCTCGTGCCTGCGGATACGCCAGTAAGGGTCCCCCCCTTTGTTGGACCAGGTCTCCTTGTCCAACGTGTCGATGGCAAAGACCATCACCTGGCCGGAGCTGATCCAGGGGGACCAGGCGGCGGCCATGCCGAAGTCCTCAAAGTCGAAGAACCGCCCGTCCTGGCAGGGGATGAAAAGCACCGGGCGGCCACGGCGGCCATAGACCTTCCACTCCATCTCCCGCTCCAAAACGGGGCTGTACTCCCGAAAATACTGTTTTTCCATCTGTTGTCACCTCGTTCTTTCCACGCTTCTTTTTCCCACACTTGCTTTCTGAAATTATTCCAAACCGTACATCATGGTCCCCAGGAAGAAGGGGGTCTGGCGCTCCCAGCTGGCCTCGCAGTGGTCCCCGTTGGGGACGATGCGGCAGGTGAGGAGCACCCCCCGGCCCAGGAGCTGCTCGGCGATCCGCCCGAACTGCCAGGCCATCACCTCGTGGCTGCCCAGCTCGTGGGAGCCATAGTCCATATAGAGGACGGTGTCCGGGGAGACATCCGCCCCCCGCACCAGCCGGGCCACCCGGTCCGGGGCCACCCACAGGGAGGGGGAAAGGGCCGCCCCCCGGGAAAAGACCCGGTTGTACTCCAGCACGGCGTAAAGGGTCATCAGCCCCCCCATGGAACTGCCGGCGATAAAGGTGTGCCCCCGGTCGGGGAGGGTGCGGTACCGCCGGTCGATCTCCGGCTTAAAGGTGTTCACCATCCAGTCCATGGTGATCTGTCCCCGGCCAGTGACGTGGCCCAGGTTGGGCTCGTAGAAGGTGTAGGGGGAATACTCGGACAGCCGGCCATTGTCGGGGTGGTGGTTGCACTCCACCGCCGCCACGATGAGCTGGGTATCGGTGTAATCCAGGTACTCCCCCAGCCCCCAGCTTTTGCCGTAGGTGGCGTCGGAATCGAAAAAGACGTTGTGCCCGTCGAACATATACAGCACCGGGTACCGACGCTCCGGCTCCTCCCGGTAGCTTTCCGGCAGGTAGACGTAGACCCCCCGCCGTTCCTCCCCGGTGAGCTGGGGGATGGTGACCTCCCACTTTTGGATCATGCCGTTCACCTGCCTTGTCAAAATCGCTATAAAATATAGTTTACCACACTAAAGCCCTGATTTCAAGGGTATAAAGCGGACCCCGGCGGGCTTTTTTCGCTGTGGAACGGCTTGACGCCTGGATATTCCTGGAAATGCCGGGGCGGCAAGGGGGGGACCGGCCCAAGGGCCGGTCCCCCGCAAATCCAAACACGTGGTTCGATCTCTATTTTCCAGATGGCCCTTACGCTGTTTGCAGCTTGAGGACTTCCTCCAAGGGCAGGCCGGAGTAATCGGCGACCCGTTCCGGGGAGAGCCTGCCATCTTCCAGCAT
>CANOCD010000181.1 GCA_947564495.1 uncultured Angelakisella sp.
CCTCGACAAAATTTTTACAGACACTTGTAATGATACCCTTTTTTTCCTATAATTACAAGGGTATCTTTCCCCTTTTTCCCCGGGATTTTCCTCCGAGGCTGTTGGAACGTCCCGGGGGACGGATTTGGTCTACTGTCGTTAAACCGATTTTCATTTTACTCCCCCTGTCGGTTCTTGTCAAGAGATGGAGGAACGCCCCATGGATGAGATCGTCCTCCGGGACACCCCGGACCGGTTCCGCCCCCTGGCGGGGGAGATCGTCCCGCCCCTGCTGGCCCTCCTGCGGGAGCGCCGGGCCCTGGAGGAAACGGCCTGGGACCGCCACGACCGGCTCCAGAGGGAGTTCACCGCCGCCGGCGGCCCCCCGGGCCAGCTTGCCCCGGGCCGTGTCCAGGCCGGGGAGGAGTACCGCCGCCGCTACCTGGAGCTGGCGGTCCCACGGTGCGTCCCCGGCTTTTTGAAGCGGGGGGCCCCGGACGGCTGCCAGCGCCCCGCCAAGTACCACTTCCTGGACGCCGAGCCCGCCCCCCAGATCACCTTCACCATGGAGGACGCCAAAAAGGCGGTGGTGGTCATCAGCGCCCCCCGGGGCTCCCTGCGGCTCCTGTACCGCTTCACCCTGCGCCCCGGCCCCGAGGGGTGGCTCATCGCCAGGATCGACTACCACCATTCCAATGAGACCACCTGGCACATCGACCGGTATCTGTAAAGGAGACCCCTATGGATGAACTGATCTTCCGGGACACCCCGGACCGATTCCGCCCCCTGGCGGGGGAGATCGTCCCGCCCCTGCTGGCCCTTCTGCGGGAACGCCGGGCCCTGGAGGAGGAGCTCCACCGGCGGTTCGAGGCCCAGCGCCGGGCCTTCCTGGCGGAGGGGGGCTCCCCCAACCAGCTTCCCCCGGGGGAGCCGGAGCTTTGGGCCGAGTACCGCCGCCGCTACCTGGAGCTGGTCCAGCCCCGGTGCGTCCCCGGGCTGCTGAAATACGGGGCCATTGGTTCCTGCGGCTGTCCCGCCAAATACAGCGGCCTGGACACCGACCCCCACAGCCAGGTGACCTTCACCATGAAAAGCCCCAAAAAGGCGGTGGTGGAGCTTCGCTACCTCCAGAACTGCCTGAAGGAGAAGCGCCGCTTTGTCCTGAAGCCCGGTCCCGAGGGCTGGCTCGTCGCCGGGATGGACGACGGCTACCAGGACGAGGCGGGCTGGCACGTCGACCACTATTTATAGGAGGCCGTCCCATGCAGTTCGCCCTTGACACCCGCTACACCCCCGAGGAACGGGAGTTCATCCGCCGGTATGACTGCCAGGTCCTCCGGGAGATCACCCTGCGCCGGGCGGCCTTCGGGGAGGGGGAGATCCCCCGGCGGATGCTGGTCTACTGTGGCACCACCCTGGGAGAAATTTTCGACGAGGGGGAATGGGGCTGGGCGGTCCTGGGGAAGGACCGCAAGGGACAGTGGGCCTGGACCGGCGGCGTCTACCCCGACCTTCCCTCCATGGCGGAGGGGCTGTAACTCTATCCCAACAAAGTGAGGTCTTACCCTTGGAGATCAGCCAAAAAAGAGCTATGCTCCTCATGTGCCTCTGCGCCTTTCTGTGGAGCATCGGCGGCCTGTTCATCAAGCTCCTGCCCTGGAACGCCGCCGCCATCTGCGGGGTGCGCTCCGGCATCTCGGCCCTTATCATCCTGCTGTACATGGCAAGGATGAAGTACCGCCTCGTCCTCCGGGACCCCATGATCTGGCTTTCCGGCCTGGGGCTCATGGGGACGATGCTCCTCTTTGTCTCTGCCAACAAGCTCACCACCAGCGCCAACGCCATCGTCCTCCAGTCCACCGCCCCCCTCTATATCATGGTCATCAGCGCCCTGTTCTTCCGGGCCCACTACAGCCGCCGGGAGTATGTCCTGGTGGCCATCACCATGGGGGGGATCGCCCTCTTCTTCCTGGACCAGCTCACCCCCGGAGGACTGCTGGGCAACGTCCTGGCCCTCCTCAGCGGCCTGACCATGGCCCTGATGTACACCGCCTCGGGGCGGCTGCCGGACGACGACAGCTCCATGTCCGCCCTGGTGGTGGGCCACACGGCGGCGGCCCTGGCGGGGATGCCCTTCCTCTTTCTTGCCCCGGTGGAGGTGAGCCCCCGGACCGTCTCCGCCATCCTTGTCCTGGGGGTGTTCCAGCTGGGCATCCCCTACATCCTCTACGCCATCGCCGTCCGGCGGTGCTCCCCCCTCTCCTGCTCCCTCATCGGGATGATCGAGCCCCTCTGCAATCCTGTCTGGGTGCTGCTGGTGCTGGGGGAAAAGCCTGGTTTTTTTGCCCTCATCGGTGGTATAATAGTCCTTGGCGCCGTCACCCTCTGGTCGGTGGGCAACATCAGGGGGGCATCCTAAGAATACCCCCAGTCCATACATAATTGAAAGAACAGAAAGAATCACAAAGGAGCGACAGGATCATGGAAATGGAAAAGGGAACCAGCCCGGTCATCAACCCCGGGAAAAACGAAGTCATCACGGTGGACGGGGTGGATTACCGCCGCCTCTGCATCAAGACCCACGTCATCAAGGACGGGGACAGCATCCCGGAGGTGGCCATGACCTACGCCGCCCCCCACATGGAGGAGGGGGACGTCCTGTTCATCACCGAAAAGGCGGTGGCCTGCACCCAGAAGCGGGCCATCCCCATCAAGGACATCCACCCCCGGCCCCTGGCCCGGTTCCTCTCCAAATTCGTCCTCAAGACCCCCTACGGCATCGGCCTGGCCATGCCCGAGACCATGGAGATGGCCCTGCGGGAGTGCGGGACCATCCGCATCCTCTTTGCCGCCGCCGTCTCGGCCATCGGCAAGCTGTTCGGCATCCGGGGATGGTTCTACAACATCGCCGGGGAGAAGGCCCGGGCCATCGACGGCCCCTGTGACTTCACCCTCCCCCCCTACAACGAGTACGTGGTCCTGGGCCCCGCCGACCCGGACAAGGTGGCGGCGGAGGTCTCGGCCCGCACCGGCCACCCCACCCTCATCACCGACATCAACGACCTGGGGGGGAACATCCTGGGGCGGTATCCCCGGGACCTCTCCGATGATCTCTACGTCCGTGTTTTGAAGGACAACCCCCTGGGCCAGCAGAGCGAGCAGACCCCCATGGGCATCATCCGGAGGGTGACGAAATGACCGGCATCGTCCTGGAAGGGGGCGCCATGCGGGGCATCTACACCGCCGGGGTGCTGGACGTGTTCCTGGAGGAGGGCGTCACCGCCGATCTGGTGATGGGGGTCTCCGCCGGGGCGGTCCACGGTTGCTCCTTCGTCTCCGGCCAGCACGGGCGGAGCATCCGTTACTACCGAAAGTATTGCGGCGACCCCCGGTTTATGAGTTTCCGCTCCCTGCTGACCACCGGGGACGTGGTGGAGGAGCAGTTCTGCTACCGGGACATCCCCGACCGCCTGGACCCCTTTGACCACGACGCCTTCGAGGCGTCCCCCGTCAAGTTTTATGTGGTGTGCAGCGACCTGGAGACAGGGGAGGCGGCCTACCTTCCCTGTCCCACCCTCCGGGGGGAGGCCATCGACGCCATCCGGGCCTCGGCCTCCATGCCCTTTCTGTCCCGTACCGTTTCAGTAGGGGGGCGGCTGCTCCTGGACGGGGGCGTCTGCGACAGCATCCCCGCCATGGCGGCCCTTCGGATGGGCTGCGACAAGCTGGTCGTGGTCCTCACCCGGCCGGAAGGGTACCGGAAGAGGCCCTCCGGGTCCCTTATGGGAAAGCTGCGGTACAGGGAATACCCCCACTTTGTCCGGGCCCTGGAGCGGCGGTACGTGCAGTACAACGACGCCCTTGTGAACCTCCGCCGCCTGGAGGAGGAGGGGAGGGCGCTGGTCATCCGCCCCAGCCGGGATCTGGGGGTAAAGCGGATGGAGAAGGACCTCCAGAAGGTCCAGGCCCAGTATGACCTGGGGCGGGGGGACGCCCAAAAGAAGATTGGGGAGATCAAGGGGTTCTTGGGCTTGGAGACATAAAAAAGGAAGGGGGCTCTCCCGGGGGGAGGGATTCACCGCCGGAAACATTGCCCTGCTGCGCCGCTGTTCCTGGTGCTGCATGGT
>CANOCD010000182.1 GCA_947564495.1 uncultured Angelakisella sp.
AGCATCCCCGGGCGCAGGCGGCCCGCTTCTTTGTATCCTTCCGGAAGGGAGAAGAAGAACAGGCCGCCGTCTTCCTCCAGCTCAGCCGCTAAGACCCTGCTGTCCCCCGGGGTGAAAGAGATCACCTCCACCTGGCGCTTCACGATCTCCGGGATAAAGATCGTCCTGGAGAAACGGGCCATCACAAGGGTAAAGCCCAGCAGGACCGCCGTGACCAGCAGGAGCCGTTTCCACGTCCTTTTTCCCATCCCGTTCTACCCCTTTTTCATCTCCTCCAGCAGCTGGCCCACCAGCACTTTCTCGTCGAAGTAGACCGTCTCCTCCCGGAGCACCTGGTAGTCCTCGTGGCCCTTCCCCGCCAGGAGAAGGATGTCGTCCTTCCGGGCGTTCTCCAGGGCCCACTTCACCGCCTCGTAGCGGTCGGGGATGATCCGGTAGGGGGTCTTGTGCTCCAGGAGGCCGGGGCGGGTGTCGTCGATGATCTGGCCCTCGTCCTCGGCGCGGGGGTTGTCGGAGGTGAGGATGGCCAGGTCGGAGAGCCGGGAGACGATCTCCCCCATGGCGGCCCGCTTGGTCCGGTCCCGGTCCCCGGCGCAGCCGAAGAGGGTGATGAGCCGCCCCTCCCCCTTGTAGGGGGCCAGGGTGCGGAGGATCTGCTCCAGTTCCTCCGGGGCGTGGGCGAAGTCCCGGATGACAGTGAAATCGGTTTCGGCGGGGATGACCTCCGCCCGGCCCGGCACCCCGGGACAGGCGGCCAGCCCCCGGGCGATCTCCTCCATGGAAAGGCCCAGGGCGTGGCAGGCCCCGGCGGCGGCCATGGCGTTGCTCACCGAAAAGCGACCGGGCATCCCCACCCGGGCCCGCTGGATCAGCTGGCGGCCCACGATCAAAAAGCTGCTCCCCCGGACGGTGGAGGCGATGTTCCGGGCGGTGAGAGTGGCGTCGTCCCGCTCCAACGAGAAGGTAATGGCGCCGGGGCCCAGCTCCTTTGCAAGCTCCTCCCCCTTGGGGTCATCCAGGTTGACCACAGAGGCGTCGGCCATGGAAAAGAGTTTCTTCTTGGCGGCGAAGTAGTTTTCCATGGTGCCGTGGTAATCCAGGTGGTCCTGGGAAAGATTGGTAAAGACGGCGGCGGCGAAGCGGCAGCCCTCCAGGCGGTGCTGGTCCAGGGCGTGGGAGGATGCCTCCATCACCACGAATTCGCAGCCGGCCTGGTGCATCCGCTCCAGCATGGTGTGGAGCTGGTAGGGGTCGGGGGTGGTGTGCTTGGCGGGGAACTCCATCCCCCCGATCTCGTTGTGGATGGTGCCCATGAGGCCAACCTTCTTCCCCGCCGCCTGGAGGATGCTCTTGACCAGGAAGGCCACGGTGGTCTTGCCGCTGGTGCCGGTGATGCCCACCAGCTTCATCCGGTCCCCCGGGGCCCCGAAGTGGTTCTTGCAGAGAAGGGCGTAGGCGGCCCGGGTGTTCTCCACCAGGATCTGTTTTTCCAGGCCCAGCTCCCGCTCTGCCACCACGGCGGCGGCTCCGGCGGCCAGGGCCTCCCTTGCCTTGTCGTGGCCGTCGAACCGGCCCCCCCGGACACAGACGAAGATGCTGCCCTCCCGGACCTGGCGGGAGTCGTTGGTCACCGAGGAGGCCCGGAGCCGCTCCAGCTCCTCCCGGGGGATGGGGGTCCGGTAGGAGATGCCGTCAAGATACTCTTTCAGTGTCATCATAAAAATTCTTCCTCTCCCGCGCTTCCCGTTCACAGGCTCGTTCTCGTATAAAAGTGGCTAAAAGCTGTCGTGGAGTGTGGTGTCGGCGAAGTCCACGGTGATGACCGTCCCCCGGGGGACCTGGGTCCCCGGCGCCACGCTCTGCTTGGCCGCCACGGCGTTCTCGTTTTCGATGCCCACCCCGGTGATCTTGATGTTCAGCCCGGCGTTGAGGATCAGCTTGTTGGTCACAAGGCCCCCCTTCCCCACCACGTCGGGGACGGTGACGGTGTCGCTTTCCGCCGAGTTGTCGGTGTAGAGCATGATGGTGCTGCCCCTGGGCACGGTGGAACCGGCCGCCGGGATCTGGGAGACCACCTCTCCGCCCCCGCCGATGATCCGGGCCCCCAGGCCCTGGCGGGTGTAGTAGGATTGGGCGTCGTGGGCCACCTTGCCCACCTGGCTCTCCACGTAGATGTCCAGCTTCTCCAGCTCCTCCTGGGTGTAGACCTTTTCCAGCCCCAGGTAGGGCAGGACGTCGGCCAGGATGGAGCCCACCACCGGGGCGGCGATGGTGGAGCCGTACTCGTTGACCAGGGTGGGCTCATCCAGCATCACCAGGCAGGCGATCTGGGGATCGTCCATGGGGGCGATGCCCACGAAGGAGAGGACGTTCCGCATCTCCCCGGTCTTGTTGTACTGGTCGATCTTTTCCGAGGTGCCGGTCTTGCCGCCGATGCGGTAGCCGGGGATGTAGGCGTTCTTCCCCGAGCCCTCGGTGACCACCGTCTCCAACATCTGGCAGACGATGGCGGAGGTCTCGGCGGAGATGACCTGGCGCTTGGCTTTGGGCTCGACGGTGCGGACGATGTTGCCGTCGGCGTCCAGTACCTGCTTGACAAAGTGGGGCTCGTAGAGGGTCCCACCGTTCACCGCCGCCGACACCGCCGTGATCAGCTGGAGGGGGGTCACCTTGAAGGTCTGGCCGAAGGCGGCGCTGGTGAGGGAATTTTCGTAGTCGTTGGGATTGCTGATGGCCTTCTTGGTGTGGTAGGCCCCGATGGCCTCCCCGGGGAGGTCCACCCCGGTGGTCTCGGTGAGGCCGAAGTTGCTGAAGTAGTCGTAGAACCGCTCCCCGCCGATGCGCTGGCCGATCATCATAAAGGCGGGGTTGCAGGAGTTCCGCACCGCCGCGGCCAGGTCCTGGTCCCCGTGGCCCGCCGTTTTCCAGCAGCCCTTGCGGACGCTGCCCACCATGTAAAAGCCGGGGCAGTGGAAGTGGTCGCTGGGCACCACCGCCCCGGTCTCCAGGCCGGCGGAAAGGGTGATGATCTTAAAGACCGAGCCGGGCTCGTAGGGCTCCGAGATGCACTTGTTGTTCCACTGAAGAAAGCGGGCCTCGTTGAGGGCCTTCTGGTACTCCTCTTCGTTGCCCTTCAGGGCCTCCACCGCCGCCTTGGCCACCGGGTCGTCGATCTCGTAGGCCTGGTTGGGGTCGAAGTCCGGCTTGGTGGTCATCCCCAAAATTTCCCCGGTCTTGACGTCCATGATGATGCCGGCGGCACGGTTGCGGACCTTGTGCTCCACCACCGCCGTCTCCAGATGCTTATCCAGCATATGCTGGATCGTCTCGTCCATGGTGAGGACCAGGCTCTGGCCGTTCTGGGCGGCGTACATCTCCTGGTAGCTGAAGGGCATATCGGTGCCCCAGGCGTTCTTGGCGGCCACCACCTTGCCGGGGGTGCCGCTGAGGGTGTTGTTGTAGTAGGATTCCAGGCCGTAGGCCCCCTGGTTCTCCTCGTTGACGAAGCCCAGGACGCTGGAGCCCAGGCTCCCGTAGGGGTAGTACCGCTTGCTGTCCTCCTGGAGGCTGACCCCGTTGATGTTGTGCTCCGCCGCAAAGGCGATGACCTTGTCGGCGGTCTCCTTTTCCACCTTCTTCTTGACGATCTGGTAGTAGTTCTTTTTGTTCTTGGCCTTTTCGATGACGAACTCCCGGTCCACCCCCAAAATTTCGCTCATGCCGTCGGCCAGGATGATGGCCTCCTCGTCGTCGATGTCATGGGGGGAGAACAGGACGGTCCAGACGGTGGCGGAGACCGCCAGGGTCTTGCCGTTGCGGTCGTAGATGGTGCCCCGGTTGGCGGTGATGGGGGTGGTCCGCAGCTGCTGGGCGATGGCCCGCTGCTGGTAGAAATCCCCCTCCTTCAGCTGGATCTTGTAGAGGTTGGCGATGACCATCCCGAATCCTGCCAGGATGATGCCGAGGCAGACCACCAAAAGCCGCCGCCTGGAGCCGCTGTCCGGCAGCTGGGAAACCGTCATGGAACGCCCCCCTTTCCCTTTATTTTAGAAGCTGTATTCACAGCCGTTTGACGCCATCTGGCCGGGTCTTTTTCCGTCCTG
>CANOCD010000183.1 GCA_947564495.1 uncultured Angelakisella sp.
TCATGGACAACCAGGTGATGATCGACCGCATGGTAGCGTTGACGCCGATCTGCCGGAGCATCTCCTGGACGGCGACACAGGTTTCCTGCCAGTCCTGGTTGGTGGCGGTCCAGATCTTCAGGTCGAACCCGTCGGCGTAGCCCGCCTCGGCCAACAGCTTTTTGGCCTCCTCTATGTTGTAACGGTCGGCGGGGAGCTGGGGATCGAACCCGAAAACGCCGGGGGCGATGTTGCTGCCAATGGGGATGGCGTAGCCGTAAAGGATGGCCTCGGAGATCCCCGTCTTGTCAATGGCCATCTCCAAAGCCCGCCGCACCCTGTGGTCGGCCAGGGCGGGGTTGGAGGAGTTGGAATTGACGCTGAAGTAAAGCGTCTTATAGGAGGCAGCGTGCGTCACCTTGGTGGCGGCGTTTTCCTCCAGCTTGCTGACGTCCACAGGAAGAACGTCGTAAGCCACGTCGATGGCGCCGGTCTCCAGAAGGATGGTCATCTGCGAGGCTTCGGGGATGACCTGCATGATGAGGTTTTTTGTTTTCGGCGCCCCGCCCCAATAGCCGTCGTAGGCCTCCATCTTTACGTACTCGCCCTGTTTCCACTCCACAAACTTGTAGGGCCCGGTGCCCACGGGATGCTCCGCCATGGCGTTTTCGTTTTGCTCCATGATGTGCTTTGGCATAATGCCGGCCAGGGGGCTGGTAAGGGCGTTCAGGACCGGGGAAAAGGCCCCGATGGTGTTGATGTTGACGGTGTAGTCATCCACCATATCGGTGCTTTCCAGCCAGGAAAAGTTGTTTTTGACAATGGCGTGATCCCTGGCCCGGTCATAGGTGTATTTGACGTCGGCGGCGGTCATGGGCTCGCCGTCGTGGAAGGTGACGTCCCGGCGGAGCTTAAACTGGATGGTGTCGGCGTCCAGAAACTCCCAGCTTTCTGCCAGGGCGGGGACCACCTTCCCGCCGGCGTCCCATTTGACCAGGGAATCGAACATATTGCAGGTCACGTCAAAGGTGAGGGGCTGCTTTCCCACGTGAAAATCAAAGGAATTGATGTCGCCGCTCTGGGCCCAGATAATGGTATCCTTGGGGGTCCCGCCCGGGACCCGGGAGGTCTCGGCCGGCTGGGAGCCATCCGGGGCGGGGTCGGAAGACCCCCCGGAGGACCCTCCGCATCCCGCCAGCAGAGAGAGAAGCATCAGAGCCGCTAAAACAAGGGAAAATGTTCTTTTCATGGTGTTCCTCCTATTCGCTTTCCTGTTCTTTTGCTTTTATTTCCTTGCCTCCCGCCAGGTGGCAGGCGACAAAATGACCGGGTCCTATCTCGGTAAGCGGGGGGTCCTGTTCCTCGCACTGGGGCCGGGCGTAAATACACCGCTTGGCAAACCGGCAGCCGGGACGGGGGTCGACAGGGGAGACCAGCTCCCCCTGGAGGATGGTCCGTTTCATCTTAAAATCGGGGTCCGGCACGGGGATGGCGGAAAGAAGCGCCTGGGTATAGGGGTGGGCGGGAGCGGAAAAAAGCTGCCGGGGGGTGGCCTTTTCCACCAGCTGTCCCAAATACATGACCACGATGTTGTTGGAAAGGTGCTTGACCACGCTGAGATTATGGGTGATGAACAGATAGGTCAGGCCCATCTGCTCCTGGAGATCCTGCATGAGGTTGAGGACCTGGGCCTGGATGGAGACATCCAGCGCCGACACCGGTTCGTCGCAGACGATGAATTTCGGCCCCGGGGCCAGGGCCCGGGCAATGCCGATGCGCTGACGGCGGCCACCGTCCAGCTCGTGGGGATAGGAATTGATCAGGCGGGGGGCAAGCCCCACCAGCTCCATCATCTCGGCGACCTTTTTCTCCAGCCCCTCCTTATCCCGGGCGTCGTACAGCCCCTGGATGATCAGGGGAGCCGCTATGGCCTGGGCGACGGTCATCCGGGGGTTCAGAGAGGCGTAGGGGTCCTGGAAAATGATCTGCATCTGGCTCCGCAGCTGTTTCAGCCGCCGCTTGTCATAGGTAAGGATGTTTTCCCCGTTGAACCACACCTCCCCGGAGGTGGGTTCGTGGAGGCGGAGGATGGCCCGCCCAAGGGTGGATTTGCCGCAGCCCGATTCCCCCACGACCCCCAAAGTCTCCTGCTCCAGAATGTGGAAGCTGACGTCATCCACAGCGTGCAGGCTGCCCCGGGGCGTGCTGAAGTATTTCTTCAGGTGTTGTACCCGGATGATCTCCTTTGCCTCGTTCATCGTTCACCCTCCTTTCCCCGGGGATCGCAGCGAAAGCACCGGACCCGGTGGCCGCCTTCCTCGCCGCCAACTTCATAGAGCGGCGGGTGCTCCAAGCCGCACCGCTCCCGGGCGTGTTCGCACCGTTCGCAAAAGGCGCATCCCCGGGGCAGGTTGGTGGGGTCGGGCATAAGGCCCTGGATCGGGGTAAGGCGGCGGGTCTCCTCGTTGATGTTGGGGATGGAAGAAAAGAGACCCTGGGTATAGGGATGAAGGTGATCCCGAAAGACATCGTGGACGGTCCCGGTCTCGACCACCTCCCCGGCGTACATAATGGAGACGTACTCGCAGTTCTGGGCCACCACCCCCAGGTCGTGGGTGATCAGGAACATGGAGGTGCCCAGTTTTTTCCGCAGCCCCGAGATCATCTCCAGCACCTGGGCCTGGATGGTGACATCCAGAGCGGTGGTGGGTTCGTCGGCAATGAGGACCCGGGGGTTCAGAGCCAGGGCGATGGCGATGACCACCCGCTGCTTCATCCCGCCGGAAAACTGGTGGGGGTATTCCCCGGCCCGTTGGGCGGGGATGCCCACCATCTCCAGGATCTCCCCGGCCCGCTGGCGCAGTTGGGCGGCGGAAAGCCGCTCGTGGCTGCTGAGGGATTCCTCGATCTGGGCACCGACGGTGAGGACCGGGTTGAGGCTGGTCATAGGGTCCTGGAAGATCATGGAGATATGCTTGCCCCGCAGCCCCCGAAGCTCCTGACTGTTCATTTGCAGGACGTCCCGGCCATCGTAAAGCACCTGCCCCCCCTTGACCTTGCCGTGGGGGGCGGGGGTGAGGCGCATGATCCCCTTGGCCAAGGTGGTCTTGCCGGCGCCTGTCTCCCCCACCAACCCGTGAGCGGAGCCTTCCTTCAGCTCCAGGGTCACGTCGTTCAGGGCTTTCACCACGCCGTCCTGCATCTCGTAGTGGATGACCAAATTTTTAATTTCCAGTATGTTGCCCATTCTTTCACCTCCATCACTTTTTCAGCTTGGGGTCCAGGGCGTCCCGCAGCCCGTCGCCCAGCAGATTGAGGGAGAGGATACACAGCATGATGGCAAGGCCGGGGATCACCGAAATATGCCAGGCATCCCGCATATACATCCGAGCGGAGCTTAGGATGGAACCCCATTCCGGGGCGGGCGGCCGGATGCCCAGCCCCAAAAAGGACAGCCCCGCAATGCTGAGGATGGCGTTGGAGACCCCCAGGGTGGCCTGGACAATGACCGGCGAAAGGGCGTTGGGGACAATATATCTGCGAATGATCAGCCCGTCGGAGGCCCCCACCGCCCGGGCCGCCTCTACAAACTCGCTGCCCTTGACGGTCATCACGGAGGACCGCAGGACCCGGGCGTATTTCGGGACCCCGGGGATGGCCAGCGCCACCAGAAGGTTCCGCATATTGGCCCCCAAGGCGGCCACAATGGCCATCGCCAGGACCATGCTGGGGATCGCCATCATCACGTCCATGCAGCGCATGATGACATTGTCCACCCGGCCGCCGTAAAATCCCGCGATCGCCCCCAGGACGCCTCCGAAAAAGGCGGCAAGAACGATGCAGGCCATGCCGGCAAAAAGGGAATAGCGGGTGCCCCAGATGACCCGGAAAAAGAGGTCCCGGCCGTACTCGTCACAGCCGAAGATATGTTCCATGCTGGGCTTGGCCAGCTTCAGACGGAGGTTCTGTGTGATGACATACTTGTTGTAAAGTTCCCGGCCATCGGCCAGGTCGTAGACGATGGTTCCGACAGAAACGAGGATCAAGGCCGAAATGACGATTAGCCCGAAAGCAGTATTCCCTTTTGGACAACGTCAGTATGGCCCTCACCCTT